>NZ_JBHRWK010000172.1:0-517 GCF_042647925.1 Amycolatopsis speibonae | reverse complement strand
CGGCAGTGAAGAACGTGATCAACGACATCGACGATGACGCCTGGACCGAGATCGCTTACCGGCACCCGATTCCCGATCCTGAGACCGGCGAGTTGATCACACACGCCGAGATCGCCGAAACCACCCTGACCGCGTTCGTCCACGCCGCCGAGAATCCCGGCCGTCAGGTCACCGCACGGCTGCTGGTCCGCCGCACCCCGAGGTTCAAGCGGAACGACCAGGGCGAGTTGTTCCGCGTCTTCAACTATCACGCGGTGTTCACCGACACCCGGTTCGACCTGCCCATCGCCGACAAATACCACCGCGAGCACGCGATCATCGAGCAGGTCTTCGCCGACCTCAACGACTCCGCCCTAGCGCATTTCCCCTCCGGCCGGTTCCCCGCCAACCACGCCTGGCTCACCCTCGCGGTCCTCACCCACAACCTGCTACGCGCCACAGGCTGCCTGACCAGCGTCTTCCACGCCAAAGCCCGCACCGGCACACTGCGCCGGCACCTGATCGGCATCCCCGCCCG
>NZ_JBHRWK010000171.1:4337-5599 GCF_042647925.1 Amycolatopsis speibonae | reverse complement strand
GGTGTTGCACGAGGGGGAGTGGAATAAGTACGACGATCTGTTGTTGTTATTGCAGGCGAAGAAGGACTGGTTGCCGGTCAACATCTCGTTGGTGCCCGGTAGGGTGAGGTACTCGGATCCGTTGCGGTGGTGGGCCGAGGTGTGGTTGCGGGCGTATCAGGAGGCGGAGCTTCGAAAGACCGGAAATGCCCCGAAATTGAAGGACCTTGTGCCGCTCGTCGGAGGCATCGCGGGCGAAAAGACGGTACGCAAGTGGAACAGCGGCTTTCCCCAGAAGGTTGAGGATCTTCCTGTCGACGATGCCCCTTCAGACTCGGCTGTTCCTGGCCCGTCTGGCGAAAGTGGTGTCGGTGCTTCACCGACGCCGCTGCCGTCGGGGTTGGCGATGTCGGGGTCTGGTTCTGGGTCCGGGGTCGGCGCGTCGGGTTTTGCCGCGGGTGGTGTGCCGGTGCCGGTTGTGTCTGGTGCTGGGGGGTGGCAGGTCGGGTCGGAGCTGCAGTATTCCGGTGGCGGGTTCGGAGGGGGTGATGCCGTTCCTGCGCCGCTGGGGGCTTCTGATGGTGTTCTTGGTCTTGTCGGGCCGCGGCATCTCGCTCCGGGTGGCACTGGTCTGGTGTCTTCCGGTGCGGGGGCGGAAGGTCAGGGTGCGACCGGTGCCGGGTCGGGTGACGCTCTTCGGGCGGGGGTTCCGGCGGGTCTGCCCTGGGGTGCGGGTCCTGGCGAGGACGGCTCGCTGAAGGCGTATCTGAAGGTGCCCGGTCGTTCGGGCAAGGCGCCGCAGGAGGTGTTGGGGAAATGGGTAGGGGATTTGCAAGACGCGGCTGTGACGGTGACCGGTATGCGAGTACCCGCGTTTTTGGTGGCTGTTCTTTCCGACGGACAGGTCGAGGCGAGTCAGGTGTATTCCCTTACGGAAATGAACGCAGAGCATGAGCCCCGTCCGGGTCGGGTTCGCGACCTGATGCCGGAGTGGGTCAAGGCGTTCCGTCCTGGTGAGTTGCAGTGGTACGAGGGGGAGCACGGGGGGAAGCTGGAGAAGTACGACGATCTGTTGTTGTTATTGCGGGCGAAGAAGGACCAGTTGCCGGTCAACATCTCGTTTGAGCGCACTGGGAAGGGGTACTCGGATCCGTTGCGGCGATGGGCCGAGGTGTGGATTCGGGAGTACTGGGAGGCGAAGTTTGACGCGACGACCGGAAAATCCGTGTCGTCGGCAAGCCTTGCGAAGCGCTCCGGAAGAATCGTGTCCTCCAGTACGGTAC
>NZ_JBHRWK010000171.1:0-4327 GCF_042647925.1 Amycolatopsis speibonae | reverse complement strand
CGGACGAGGCGAGCCCGAGTTCGGCGACACAGACGGAGTTGCAGGACTGGGTACGGGATTTGCAAGCCGCGGCTGTGACGGTGACCGGTATGCGAGTACCCGCGCCTTTGATGGCTGGTCTTTCCGGCGGACAGATCGATGAGATTCAGGCGAATGGGCTTACGCAGAAGCACACAAGGCTTAATCCCCTTCCGAAGCTGGATCCTGCGCTGGTGCCGGGTTGGGTCAAGGCGTTCCGTCCTGGCGAGGAGCAGTGGTACGAGGGGGAGCACGGGGGGAAGCTGGAGAAGTACGACGATCTGTTGTCGCTCCTGCAGGCGAAGAAGGACCAGTTGCCGGTCAACATCTCGTTGGAGCGCACTGGGAAGGGGTACTCGGATCCGTTGCGGTGGTGGGCCGAGGTGTGGATTCGGGAGTACTGGAAGGCGAAGTTTGACGCGACGACCGGAAAATCCGTGTCGTCGGCAAGCCTTGCGAAGCGCTCCGGAAGAATCGTGTCCTCCAAGACGGTATGCAGCTGGAAACTCGGCTCTTCCCAGAGCGTTGCGGAGCATTCTGTCCACGAATCCTCCTCGGGTCCGGCTCTTCCTGGCTCATCTGACGAAAGTGGTGTCGGCGCTTCAACGACGCGGAAGCGCTCGTGGCAGGAAGCCATGGGGTCGGAGTTGGAGATGGCGGAGGATGCAGGACGGCGGCTTCCTGGTGCCGAAATGTCGCGGCTGGGGGGGCCTGGTTCTGGGGTCGGGGCCGGTTCGCTGGGTTTGACCGAGGACGGTATGCCGTCGCGTGTTGTGCCTGGTGCTGAAGGTGATGACCGGGGGTGGCAGGTCAGCTCGGCGCAGCAGCGTTCCGGTGGCCTGCGCGAAGGGACTTATACCGTCCCCGCTCCCGATGGTGGCCTTGGTCTTGACCGGCCGCAGTCTTCCGGTGGTGCTGATCCGGTGGCTTCCGGTGCGGGGGCGGAGGGTCGGGGTGTGACGGGTGCTGGGGCGAGTGAGGCTTTTCTGGAGGCGCTTCGGGCGGGTGCGGTGCCTTGGGGTGTCGGTCCTGGCCGAGACGGCTCGCTGAAGGCGTATCTGAGGGATAACCGTCGTTCGGGCTTGCCGGGTCGGGCGACGCAGACGGAGTTGCAGTACTGGGTACGGGATTTGCAAGACGGGGCTGTGAGGGTGACCGGTATGCGAGTACCCCTGTCTTTGGTGGTTGCTCTTTCCGACGGACAGATCAATGAGAATCAGGCGAAGGGGCTTACGACCGATCACGCAAAGCTTAAGCCCCGTCCGAAGCTGGAGCGTTCGCCGTTGCCGGATTGGGTCATGGAGTTCCGTCCTGGTGTGGAGGAGGGTCAATTCCCTGATCTGTTGTCGTTGCTGCAGGCGAACAGGCATCGGTTGCCGGTCAACATCTCGTTGGTGCGCATTGGGAAGGGGTATTCGAAACCGTTGCAGTGGTGGGCCGAGGTGTGGTTGCGGGCGTACCGGAAGGAGAAGCTTCGAGAGCTCGGAGAAGAAGCAAACCTGACGTCGGAAAGCCTTGCACGGCTCGCCGGATACATCGTGAACTCCAGGATGGTACGCCGCTGGAAACTCGGCCTTTCCGAGAGTGTTGCGGATCTTTCTGTCGGCGATGCCCCTTCGGGCTCGGCTGTTGCGGGCCGGTCTGGCGGAAGTGGCGTCGGTGCTTCCCCAACCCCGACGCCACTGCCGTCGGGGTTGGGGGTGCCGGGGTCTGGTTCTGGGGTCGGTGCGTCGGGTTTTGCCGAGGACGGTATGCCGTCGCCGGTTGTGCCTGGTGCTGGGGGTGGTGGCGGGGGGTGGCAGGTCAGCTCGGAGCTGCAGTATTCCGGTGGCCGGTTCGAAGGGGGTTATGCCGTTCCTGTGCCGCTGGCGGCTTCTGATGGTGGTCTTGGTCTTGACCGGCCGCCGCACCTCGTCCCCGGTGGTGCTGATCTGGTGTCTTCCGGTGCGGGGGCGGAGGGTCAGGGTGTGACGGGTGCCGGATCGAGTGACGCTCTTCGGGCGGGGGTTCCGGCGGGTCTGCCCTGGGGTGCGGGTCCTGGCGAAGACGGCTCGCTGGATGTGTATCTGAAGAAGAACCGTCGTCCGGGGTTGGTGGGTCCGGCGACGCCGACGGAGTTGCAGTACTGGGTACGGGATTTGCAAGCCGCGGCTGTGACGGTGACCGGTATGCGAGTACCCGCGCCTTTGGTGGCTGATCTTTCCGGCGGACAGATCAACGAGCAGCAGGCGCAGGATCTTACGCGCACGCACGCAAAGATTGAGGCCCGTCCGGAGCGGGTTCTCAAGCTGATGCCGGATTGGCTCAAGGCGTTCCGTCCTGACGAGGAGGTGTTGCACGAGGGGGAGCGGAAGAAGTACGACAATCTGTTGTTGTTATTGCAGGCGAAGAAGGACCAGTTGCCGGTCAACATCTCGTTGGAGCGCACTGGGACGAGGTACTCGGAACCGTTGCGGTTGTGGGCCGAGGTGTGGTTGCGGGCGTACCAGGAGGCGGAGCTTCGAAAGACCGAAAAAGCCCCGGAATTGAAGGACCTTGTGCCGCTCGTCGGAGGCATCGCGGGCTCCAGGACGGTAGACAAGTGGAACAGCGGCTTTCCCCAGAGGGTTGAGGATCTTCCTGTCGGCGATGCGCCTTCGGACTCGGTTCTTGCGGGCCCGTCAGGCGGAAGTGGTGTCGGCGCTTCGCTGGAAGTCGCGGGGCCGCAGATGCTGCAGCCGGGGTCGCTGTCGTCGGGGTTGGAGATGGCGGGGTCCGGGGTGGGGGCCGGTGCGCCAGGTTTTTCCACGGCCGGTGTGCCGGTTGTGTCTGGTGCTGGGGGTGGTGGTGGGTGGCTGGTCGGGTCGGTGCAGCCGGAGCAGGTGGGGTTGCAGGGGTTGTCGCAGGTGGAGATGGAGGGGTTTTCGCAGGAGTTTCGGGTGGAGATGTCGGAGCGGCTGTGGCGGGAGGAGGCGCGGATACAGCCGGCGCCGGTGGGGGTGATCATCGGTGAAGTGGGTTCGTTGTTGGGGGGTGCGGCTTGGTTGTTGCCGAAGGAAGACGGTGTGCATGGGGTGGTGTTGCTGGATGAGGAGGCTCGTCATCTGGATGCGATCGAGCGGGCGTTGCAGCGTTCGGGGTGGCGTGAAGGTGAGGCGATCCGGTTGTTCGGGTGTGAGACCGGTGATGGTGTTCTGTGGAGGTTGGCTCTTGATTTGTGGGTGCGGTTTGGTGTTGCTGTGGAGTATCCGGTCGGTTTGTTGTGGTTGGGGGTGCGGGGGCCTGGCCCGGGGGCGCGGGTCGCCAAACTGGATTGGACCGGGGACGGTGTGCCGGAGCTGGTTTTGTTTGAGGGTGGTGGTGGCTGGGCGCGGCGGGTCACCCCGAATGAGTGGTATCCCGATGGCCTGATCGAAGGGGAGACCTATACCGTCCCCGCTCCCGATGGTGGCCTTGGCCTTGGTCTTGCCCGGCCGCGGCACCTCGCCCCCGGTGACACTGATCCGGTGTCTTCCGATCCGGGGACGGAAGGTCAGGGTGTGACGAGTGCTGGGGCGAGTGAGGCTTTTCTGGAGGCGGTTCGGAAGGGTGAGGTGCCCTGGGGTGCGGGTCCTGGCCGAGACGGCTCGCTGAAGGCGTATCTGAGGGATAACCGTCGTTCGGGGTTGGCGGGTCCGGCGACGCCGACGGAGTTGCAGGATTGGGTAAAGCGTTTGCAAGACGGGGCTGTGAGGGTGACCGGTATGCGAGTACCCCTGTCTTTGGTGGCTGTTCTTTCCGGCGGACAGATCAATGCGAATAAGGCGAATGGGCTTACGCAGAGGAACGCAAGGGTTGAGCCCAGTTCGGAGCTGGATCCTGAGCTGGTGCCGGATTGGGTCAAGGCGTTCCGTCCTGGTGAGGTGCAGTGGTACGAGGGGGAGTGGTACGAGGAGGAGTGGTACGAGGGGGGGTTGCGGCAGTACGACGATCTGTTGGAGCTCCTGCAGGCGAACAGGCATCGGTTGCCGGTCAACATCTGGTTGGTGCGCGGTGGGCAGAGGTACTCGGAACCGTTGCGGCGGTGGATCGAGGTGTGGGAGCAGGCGTACCACAACGCCCCCTCAGGCTCGGCTGTTCCTGGCCCGTCTGGCGGAAGTGGTGTCGGTGCTTCACCGACGCCGCAGCGGACACCCCCGGAAGCCATGGGGCCGGAGTTGGGGGTGCTGCCGCCGGAGTTGCCGGGGGTTTCGGGGTGGCGTTCTGGTGTCGGGGATGAAGCCCCGGGGCCGTCGGGGTTGCTGAGGTTGGAGATGCAGGGGGTGCTGCCGCCGGAGTTGCCGGGGGTTTC
>NZ_JBHRWK010000170.1:0-689 GCF_042647925.1 Amycolatopsis speibonae | reverse complement strand
ACCATCGGCGGCGACCCGTCCCCACCGCTCGCGCCCCTGACCGCCGACGCGGCCGCGGAAGGCGCGATCGGCGGCTCACAGATCGACGCCATCATCCGCACCCTGGCACGCATCCCCTCCACTGTGCCAGAGGAGAAGGTGCGGGACGGCGAAAAGATCCTGGTCGACCTCGCTCGTCATACCGGGCCCCGGGCCATCGCTAAGGCGGGACGGCGCCTGCTGGACAGCCTCGACCCCGACGGGAAGGAGCCCCGCAATGAAGATCCCAAGGATGTCCGGCCGGAGTTGCGGTTCGTCAAACACCGCGACGGCACCCTCGGCCTCAAGGCGACACTTGACCTCGAAACCTACGCCCGCCTCAAGTCCGACCTCGATCCGATGGCCAAGCCCTATAAAGCCATCAATGGGGTCCGGGACTCCCGCACCCAGGACGAACGCTACGGCGACGCCTTCACCGACTACGTCCGCCTGAAAACCACCAGCCGCAACCTCCCCGGCCAAGCAGGGGAAGCCACCCACATCCTCATCACCATGTCCTACGAGGATTTGATCAACGATCTCGGTGAAGCCCACCTGGATCTGGTCGGGCCGATCAGCGCGACCGACGCCCGGATCCTCGCCTGCGACGCCCGTGTCAGACCTGGCGTCCTCGGCACCGCGGGCGAACCCCTCGACATCGGCCGATCGAA
>NZ_JBHRWK010000169.1:0-612 GCF_042647925.1 Amycolatopsis speibonae | reverse complement strand
CGCGTCCTCTTCGAGATCCAACACACCTTGAAGTCGATCACGCGGTGGCCGTCCTCATACCCACGACACGCCGCCACATCACACACTGCTGCTGCCGTATTAGGGACAAGCTCAGAGACGTCCTGGTCCGGACTCAACGCAGGAAATGGGTGCCTGCGCGCAAGCCCACGCGCGTGGGCCACACCGGTCTCTCCGCCGGAAAGAGCAGCCACCACAGGCGCGGGCACTCGCAAACCGGTCACCGCCACAGACGCGTCCTGCAAAGCCCCTACCCATTCCCACAACTCCTTCTGCGTCGCCGAACCCGGGCTCGCCTCGCCCGAACTACGGGCCTCCCTCAGATACGCCTCCAGCGAACCGTTTTGGCCAGGACCCGCACCCCACGGCGCACCCGCCCGAACCCCCGCCGGACGAGCGCCGCTCGGCCCGGCACCCGCCACACCCCGACCCTCCGCCCCCGAACCGGACACAGGATCAGCGTCACGAGGGCCGAGATGCCGCGGCCGGGCAAGACCAAGAACAAGGCCATCATCGGAAACGGGCGCAGGAAGGTGATAATTCCCTTCGGCCCAGCCGTCGGGATGCTGCCCCGACTTGAAGACCTGCCACAGC
>NZ_JBHRWK010000168.1:0-98924 GCF_042647925.1 Amycolatopsis speibonae | reverse complement strand
CACGAGGTTACATATACATAAGCTCTACTGGCTTAGTTCACTAGCACACTGTTGAGTTCTCAAGCAACACACCCCAGATCGCACCACAGTCACGCGGCCTTATCTGAAGCAGTTATTTCTTGGCTTTTGTTCGGAGCACACCCTAACACCTGCTCGAAACTGTCGTTTCAGCGGGGTAAAGTTACCTCTCCGGTTCGGGACCACCCACTCTACCACCATCCGGTGGGAGCTTGGTTCGTGTTCCCGGCGGCCGCTCGGTTTCCCTGGCGACGAAGAGAACATTACACGGCCCGAAACCGGCGTTTACAGGGGGGTCCCTTTTTTCGCGCCGACGCTCTGACCTGCGTCGATCTAGCTTTCAGCCGCCGCGTCACCCGAAGCGGCGCCTGGCGCCGGCTCGCCGTGGGTCGCGACCACCGTCAACACGACGAGGGCGGCGGCGAGCCCGGCGGTGAGGTGGATGGGCGCGGGCGTGAACGACGCGGCGAGCACGAGCACCGCGGTCACCGGGAAGCCGATCGCGATCGGACGGCATTCGTTGCTCGGCCCGATGTGCATCAGCCAGACGCTCAGCAGGTAGATCGCGACGGGCACGGTCGTCGCCATGGCGGCGGGCAGCGAGGCGACGTGCCCGGTGTGCGTGTCGTAGTCGACCGCGACTTCGAGGCCGGCGCCGAGCGCGGCCGCCGAGGCGAAGATCAGGTAGTGCCCGTAACCCCAGCTCGCGACGGTGAACAGGTTCTTCGCCTTCTCGAGCCGGATGTGGCCCGGCTGGTCGAAGTACAGCCACCACAGGGAGAAGAGCAGCACGAGCCCGGCGGCGGCGAGCGAGATCAGGCTGCCGGTGTGCTCGCCCTCGTCCAGCCCTTCCTTGACCGCGGTGGTCGCGCCGAGGATGGATTCACCCAGCACGATGATCGTGAACAGGCCGTAGCGCTCGGCGATGTGGTGCGGATGCCAGCCCGTCCAGCGCTTGCGTTCGGCGATCACCGGGACCGCGAGCTCGGCCACCAGGAGCACGAGGAACGACGGCAGCCCCAGCGATTCCGGCAGACCCAGGCGAACGATCCACAGGATCTGGACGATCGTGATGCCGACGGCGTACCGGAGCGCGGCCGGGCGGCACCGCGGATCGGTCCGCGCGGCGCGCAGCCACTGCACGACCATCGCCAGCCGCATCAGGACATAGCCGGCGACCATGATCCTGAAGTCGCCTTCGAAGGCCGACGAGACACCGGCGGCGACGGTCAGCCCGCCGGCGATCTGCACCAGCGTCACCAGCCGGTACAGCACGTCGTCGGTGTCGAACGACGACGCGAACCAGCTGAAGTTCAGCCAGCCCCACCAGATCGCGAAGAACACCATCCCGAAGCTGAGCACCCCGTGCCCGATGTGGTTCTCGGCGATCGCGTGGTGCAGACCGGCGGCGGCCTGCGCGACGGCGACCACGAAACACAGGTCGAACAACAGCTCCAACGGGGTCGCGACCCGGTGTCCCTCACCGGAGTCGCGCATCGTCATCGGCCGGTACCAGACCCGCAGCCGATTCCGCCGGACAGAACTCTCCGCCATCTCCGCTCCTCGCACTCTCGATCTGCGGAGATCTTCGCAGCCGGAGGCGGTTCACACACTCGGAGAAACGCGCGGCGGGTGGGTCCGGGCCGGGTGCACCTCCCCAGGCGACCCCGCGCGGACCCACCCGCGCGAATGCCTCACCGGGCCTCGGCTCGTCAGTGGTGGTGAGCCGGCTGCCGCCGAACGGTCCCCCGCGGACGCCGACGGCTGTCCACCGGCTCGTGACCGTAGGTGTCCATTCCTGAGAAACTCCGGACTCACCACGATCGCTTCGCCGATCGATCCATCCCCGATCGATCGACAGAAATACCACTGTCGGTAGCCAAGTCACAGCAGTGAAGGCTCCGTAAGGTCTACCTGGTTGCTCTGAGTAGCACCAGAGGATGACAGCCTCAGTCACTCGGATGGAGCATTGAGTCTTGCCGAACGTAGTCACCGGTACGCACGGATGACTCAGCCCCGTTGACTGTCGGCGGCAGCCCTGTCGGCTTCCTCCCGCTCAGTGAGCGAACGCCGGTTCCGGCGCGCGCGAAGCTCGATCACCGCGAGTAAGAGCGCCGAACTCGTCAAAACGGCGGCGCAGAGCATCGCCGCGGTCAGCGCCGACGGGTAGCCGCCGTTCGCGCCCAGTACCGCGTGGAAGACCGAGGCCAGCACGACCGTGCCGATCGCGGTGCCGATCCGCTGACCGGTCTGCAGCGCTCCCCCGGCCACGCCTGCCATCGACGTCGGCACGCATTCCAGGGTCAGCGTGGTGTTGGGCGAGATGACCATGCCGCCACCGACGCCGGCGACGAGCAACGGCACCGCGAACCACCAGCCCGCCGCGGCGCCGGGATCCTGACCGGCGAGGACGGCGACCGTGACCATCCCGGCGATCACCATGACCAGCCCGGTGACGGTGAGCTTTCGGCCCCATTTCGGCACCAGCCGTCCCGCGATCGCCGCCGACACGGCCGAGCCGAGGGCGAAGGAGGTGACGGCCAGTCCGGACTGCAGTGGCGTGTAACCGAGGCCTTCCTGGAAGAAGAGGGCGAAGACCAGCCACATGCCGGTGAACCCGCTGAAGTACAGCGTGCCGACGGCGGCACCCGTGGCGTAGCCGGGAGTGCCGGTGAACAGTCGCGTATCCAGCAGCGGCGGACGGCCGCGCCGCACCATCGAGCGCTCCCAGCGCACGAACGCGAAGCCGAAGACCACCGCGACGACGAACAGCCACCACAGGCTGCTCAGCCCGCCCTGCTCGGATTCGATCAACGGGAGCAGGACCCCGAGGACGGCCACACCCAGCAGCATGATGCCGACGAAGTCGATCTCGCCTCGCAAGCCTTTCGACGGTCTCTCCGCTTTCGGGAGCCATCTCAATGCCAGGGCGAACGCCAGGATGCCGATGGGCACGTTCACGTAGAAGACCCAGCGCCAGCCTTCCGGGTCGCCGAACACGGCGAGGATCACGCCGCCGAGCACCGGGCCGACGGCGGTCGAGATCCCGACGGTGGCACCGAACATCCCGAACGCGCGGCCACGTTCCGCGCCGCGGAACAGATCCTGGATCATGCCGCTGTTCTGCGGCGTCATCATGCCCGACGCGACGCCCTGCAGGAGCCGCGCGGCGATCAGCGTCGTCTCGTCGGGCGCGGCACCGGCGAACGCGCTGGTCAGCACGAACGCGGCGAGCGCGAACAGGAACATGCGGCGGCGGCCGAGCGCGTCACCGAGCCTGCCACCGGTCACCAGCACCAGCCCGAAGGCCAGCGCGTAACCCGAAACGACCCACTGGATCCCGCCGCTCGACGCGCCGAGATCCTGCTGGATCGAGGGCAGCGCCGTGTTGACGATGCTGACGTCGAGCAGGCCCATGAACCCGGCGGCGAGAGAGACGGCGAGCGCCTTCCAGCGCCGGGGGTCGGGTTCGTAGGTGCTCATCAGGTGCTGGCGGCGATCCCGGGGATGCCCTTGAGCTCACCGATCAGCATCGACGTCACTTTCACCGGATAGTCGTACAGCGCGAAGACCGTCTGGTTCTTGCCGACCAGTTTGAGGTGCACCGGGGTCTCGCCCTTGTGGGCCAGCAGTGTCTGCTTCAGTTCGCTGACCACCGACTGGTCGATCTTCTCCGCCGCGGCCAGCAGGACGAGAGGCAGATCCTCGTCACCGTTGCCGATCTCGGACAGGTCGAGCGGCACGAGCCCGCCGCCGAAGATGGACATCTTGTCCTCGCGCCAGTTCACCCGGCCCTTGACCAAGACCGCGTTGTCCTCGATGAGGTCGGCGGAGAACATCGCGTACGACTTCGGGAAGTACAGGACCTCCAGCGAGGCGTCCATGTCCTCGACGGTGCAGATCGCCCAGGGCTCGCCCTTCTTGTTGACCCGGCGCTCCAGCGAGGTGATCAGCCCGGAGATGATCAGCTCGCCTTCCTTGGGCGGGTCGGAGATGATCGCGGCGATCGGCCGCGGGGCGTGTTTGCGCAGGATGCGTTCGGCGCCGTCCAGCGGGTGCGCCGAGACGTAGAGGCCGAGCATCTCCCGTTCGTAGGCGAGGAGTTGCTTCCGCGGGTACTCCTCTTCACCGAACTTCAGGTGCGCGAGCGGCGAAGAGGACACGGCGGCTTCCGCGTCGTCGTCCCCGCCGAAACCGAAGAGGTCGAACTGGCCCATCGCCTCCTGGCGCTTGAGCGGGACCACGGCCTCGACCGCGTCCTCGTGCACCTGGATCATCGAAAGCCGGGAGTTGCCGAGCGAGTCGAACCCACCCGCCTTGATCAGCGATTCGATGACCCGCTTGTTGCAGGCCACCAGTTCGGACTTGTCGAGGAAGTCGGTGAAGGTGGAGTACTTCCCCTTCTCGCCGCGGGTCTTGATGATCGACTCGACGACGTTCGCGCCGACGTTGCGGACGGCACCCATGCCGAAGCGGATGTCGCCCCCGACGGCCGCGAACCTCAGCGCCGACTCGTTGACGTCCGGCGGGAGCACCTTGATCCCGAGACGGCGGCACTCCGAGAGGTAGACCGCGGACTTGTCCTTGTTGTCACCGACCGAGGTGAGCAGCGCGGCCATGTACTCCGGCGTGAAGTTCGCCTTGAGGTACGCGGTCCAGTAGGAGATCAGGCCGTACGCGGCCGCGTGGCTCTTGTTGAACGCGTAGCCGGCGAACGGGAGGATCGTGTCCCAGAGCGCCTTCACCGCTTCCGGCGAGAACCCGCCTTCGATCAGCGGGCTGGCCTTCATCCCGGCCTCGAAGCCCTCGTACTCGAGATCGAGGACTTCCTTCTTCTTCTTACCCATGGCCCGGCGGAGCACGTCCGCGCGGCCCATCGTGTACCCGGCCACCTTCTGGCCGATGTGCATGATCTGCTCCTGATAGACGATCAGGCCGTAGGTGTCGGCCAGGATCTCCTTCAGGGGCTCCTCGAGCTGCGGGTGGATCGGCTTGACCTTCTGCCGATTGTTCTTCCTGTCGGCGTAGTCGTTGTGCGCGTTCATGCCCATCGGGCCGGGGCGGTACAGCGCGCCCACCGCCACGATGTCGTCGAACACCGTCGGCTGCATCCGGCGCAGCAGATCCCGCATCGGCCCGCCGTCCAGCTGGAACACGCCGAGCGTGTCTCCCCTGGCGAGCAGCTTGTACGTCTCCGGGTCTTCGACGCCGAGGGTGTCGAGGTCGATGTCGACCCCGCGGTTGGTCTTGATGTTGTCGATCGCGTCACCGATGACGGTGAGGTTCCGCAGGCCCAGGAAGTCCATCTTGAGCAGGCCGATGTTCTCGCACGACGGGTAGTCCCAGCCGGTGATGATCGAGCCGTCGTCGCGCTGCCACAGCGGGATGGCGTCGGTCAGCGGGTCGCAGGACATGATGACCGCGCAGGCGTGGACGCCGGCGTTGCGGATCAGCCCTTCGAGGCCGCGGGCGGTCTCGAAGATCGTCTTGCACTCTTCGTCGGTCTCGACGAGCGCGCGGACCTCGGCGGCCTCGCCGTACCGCTCGTGCTTCGAGTCGACGATGCCCGAGAGCGGGATGTCCTTCGCCATGATCGGCGGCGGCAGTGCCTTCGAGATCCGGTCCGCGATCGCGTACCCCGGCTGGCCGAAGTGGACGCGGGCGGAGTCCTTGATGGCCGCCTTGGTCTTAATGGTGCCGAAGGTGATGACCTGCGCGACCTTGTCGACGCCGTACTTGTCGGTGGCGTAGCGGATCATCTCGCCGCGACGACGGTCGTCGAAGTCGATGTCGATATCGGGCATGGACACGCGCTCGGGGTTCAGGAACCGCTCGAACAGCAGCTTCTGCGGGATCGGGTCCAGGTTGGTGATACCGAGGACGTACGCGACCAGCGAACCGGCGGCGGAACCACGGCCGGGGCCGACGCGGATGCCGACCTTGCGGGCGTAGTTGATGAGGTCGGCGACGATGAGGAAGTAGGCGGGGAAGCCCTTCCCGATGATGACGTCGAGCTCGATCTCGATGCGCTCGTTGTAGTACTCGTCCGGGACGCCCTCGGGGTACCGCCACTTGAGGCCCCGCCCGACCTCTTCCCGCAGCCAGGTGCCCTGGTCGTAGCCGTCGGGCACCTCGAAGAACGGCAGCCTGTCCTTGTGCGTGTAGACGTCCTTGTAGGACTCGACGCGCTCGGCGATCAGCAGCGTCGAGTCGGCGGCGCCGGGGACTTCCTTGTCCCAGTACTCGCGCATGTCGGCGGCCGACTTCAGGTAGTAGCCGTCACCGTCGAACTTGAACCGGTTCGGGTCGTTCAGCGTCTTGCCCGCCTGCACGCACAGCAGCGCGGAGTGGGTGTCGGCCTGGTCCTTGGTGACGTAGTGCGAGTCGTTGGTGGCCAGCGGCCGGAGGTCGAGCAGCTTGCCGACCTCGAGCAGGCCCTCACGGACCGACCGCTCGATCGGCAGGCCGTGGTCCATCAGTTCGAGGAAGAAGTTGTCGGCGCCGAAGATGTCCTTGTAGTCGGACGCGGCCTGGATCGCTTCGGTGCGCTGCCCCAGCCGGAGCCTCGTCTGCACCTCGCCGGACGGGCAGCCGGTGGTCGCGATGATGCCTTGGTGGTTCTCCGCGATCAGCTCGCGGTCCATCCGGGGCTTGCGGTAGTAGCCCTGCATGCTCGCGAGCGAAGAGAGCTTGAACAGGTTCCGCAGGCCGGTGGAGTTCTCGGCGAGCATCGTCATGTGGGTGTACGAACCGCTACCGGAGACGTCACCGCCCTCACCGAACTCGTCCGAGCCACGCTGGTTGGCCTGCCCCCAGAAGACCGGCTTCTTGTGGAAGCGGCTCTCCGGCGCGACGTAGGCCTCGATGCCGATGATCGGCTTGAGCTCGTGCTTGACCGCCTGCTGGTAGAACTCGTCCGCGCCGTACATGTTGCCGTGGTCGGTCATGCCGACCGCGGGCATGCCCAGGCGCGCCGCCTCCTTGAACAAGGGGGCGATCTTCGCCGCACCATCGAGCATCGAGTACTCGGTGTGCACATGCAGGTGGACGAAGGAATCGTTCGACACCAGCGAAAACCTCCCCTAGGCAGACGGATCCCTGGCTGCTTGACGCGGGCCGGTCCTCCCACCTTATGCGCCGAGTCCAGACGGCACTTGGGCGGGATGGCGGGCCGCCGCGGCAAGCTTCCTCCCGTAATCGGCCAGTGCCAAATAGGCGCGCGGAGAGGCCTCGGTTACCCCCGAACGGGGTGCCGGGTCAGCCCAGCCGAGCCAGCCGCTCGTCGACCACCTCCTTGTCGAACCACTCCGGGTCGAACCCGTGGCCGCCGAGCTCTTCGAGCAGCCCCTCGTTCTCTTCGTCGTCCGGATCGCGCAGTGCCTCCAGCACCATCTCGTAGCTGCTCGGGCCTTCGCATTCCGACGGCGGCGCGGCGCGTTCGCCGTCGAGGCAACTCGGCGCTTCGGGGAGGGCGGCCAGCCGCTCGACGCGGATCCAGTGCCTCCAGCCTTCCGACTCGTAGACGAGCCTGTGGCCGGGCGAAGTGATGACCTGGCCGAGTGTCACCTCGTCGTCCAGTCGGTCGCCCTCGCCGCTCTGGGCATCGACGCTGAAGCCGCCGTACGCGGTCTCGAACCGGTGATACCGCCGCTCGTCGCTGTCGAACGCGGCCGCGAGGATCCGGTGCAGTCCGGCGAGGGTGCCGTCGGAGCGGACTTCGAGCCGTCGCCAGATCGCGTCGTCCGGCTCGGACAGGGCGACCGCCAACCGGAGTCCGGTGGCCGGCACGGGCGGGGGCAGGACGAGCGGCAGCTGATCGGCCGATGACACGCGGGGCAACGGTTCGTAGTCGGGAAGGCCGAGCCATCGGCGCAACTGGACGGCGCGCTCGGACAGATCGGGCCTCGGGTCGGTCCCCAGCTCCAGCAGCTCGGGGATCGTCTCCCGGATCCAGGCGTCCGAGTCCGCCCGGCCGATCAGGGCCGATTCGACCTGGCTCCGGAACTCCTCAGGGGTCAACGGTGCCTCGGTCACCCCGAAGCCGTCACGAAGAACCGCCAGGGAGTCCGAGGGATCGGGGTGGAGTTCGATCACGTCGACCTCGCGACCGTTGACCATCACCTCGACACCCACCGAACGTTTGCCGGCGGTCAGCGTGGCGGCCAGGACCACGAAGTCCTGATCCACCTGGCCTTGGACGACACAGTCCGACAGCTCGATCGGTCCGTGGAGCAACTTCGGCCAGCGCTCCACCCTGGTCACGTCCAAGGGCGGACGCGTCCGGTGGGAGCGCTGGTTCTTCGGTCTTTTGGCGGGCTTGCGGCCGCGGCTGACGGGGGACACTGGATCAGTATCGCCAGCGGCACCGACAGTTTCGCCAGCCGTGAGCAGCCATGATCCAAAAGTGCTTGCCGACCTGGGCGCGAGTGGGCAGACTGACCAGCCGCCAAGATCACCGAACCGCCCGGAGAGTTGATGATCGACCTGCAGGCCATGAACGAACGCGTGATCGCGGAGTTCCGCGCGAACGGCCGCCACGGCGACGGTCTCCCGACGCTGCTGCTCACCACCACCGGCGCCCGAACCGGACGGCGGCATGTGACGCCGATGCTGTTCCTGGCCGACGACGACCGCTACATCGTGTTCGCCGCGAACGGGGGTGCCCCCGGCCATCCGGACTGGTATCGCAACCTGGTCGCGGAGTCGTCTGTCGACGTCGAAGCGGACGGAGAGGCCTTCACCGCTCACGCGATCGAGGTCACCGGAGCGGCTCGGGACCGTCTGTTCGCGAAGCAGGCGAAGGCGTTCCCGCGGCTGGCGGAGCACCAGTCGAAGACCAGCCGCCTGTTCCCGGTGATCGCGCTCAAGCGCGTCTGACATCTGGACTCTGGCCGCGGGTTGATCGCCGGTTCGGTCCGTGAAGGCCTCCTTCCCTACCTTCAGCGTAGGGAAGGAGGCCTTCACGGACTTCCGGATCGCCACATGCGCCCCACGCGCACCGGCAGTCACAGCCGCCAAAGGGAACTCGACCTTCACGCCTTGCCGAAGCGGCGGCACCGACGTTGTGACCCTGACCACTTTCGCCCGGGAATCCGGTGCCACCACCGAACTCCGCGCCCGCGAAGGCGCCCAGCACGGCTTCCGTTTCTCGGGCAGGTACACCGCCGACGCGGACCTCGCAGCGTGGATCGGCGCCCTCGGCTGATCGCTTGACAAAGCGTTGGACCGACCGCACGATCTCGTCTCATGAACCTGTCTGACAGCCAGACAGCCGGACATGGTGGTCCAAGACGCATCAGCGCGATGGAAGCCGTTCTGGCCCATCTCCGCGGCGCCATCGAACGCGGCGAGTACCCCGTCGGCCACAAGCTGCCGTCGGAATCAGCGCTCGGCAAGGAGTTCGAGGTCAGCCGTTCGGTCGTCCGCGAAGCGTTGCGGGGACTGCAGGCACTCGGGCTCACCGTGTCCAAAACGGGCAAAGGGACCTTCGTGACCGCCACCGGGCCGGTCGAGAATCCCACTTTCGGGACCTACTCGGCCCGCGACCTGTTCGAGGTCCGGCGTCACGTCGAGATCCCCGTCGCCGGGTACGCGGCCGTGCGCCGCAGCACCGACGACCTAGACCTCCTCGGTCACCTCGTCGAGCGCATGGATCTCGAAACCGACAACACCGCGTGGGTGGCGCTGGACTCGCTGTTCCACATCACCATCGCCCAGGCCTCGGGCAATCCGGTGTTCGGCAAGGTCATCGAAGAGATCCGGGACGCGCTGGCCCGCCAATCCTCTTTTCTCAACCAATTGGGTGGCCGTCGGACCCGCTCGAACACCGAGCACCGTGAGATCGTCACCGCCATCGCCTCCGGTTCCGAAGCGGACGCCGTCGCGGCGATGACCTCCCATCTCGAGCACGTCGAGAACGCGCTGACCACCATCGTGCGGCCGGGCCACACGACGCACCAGAACAAGGACGACTGACACCGTGACCGAACAGACCCTCAGCGCGGACGGCAAAGCCGCGCCGGTGCCGGCCGACGCCGGTGACGCCGGCTACGACAAGGCGCTGAAGCCCCGCCACGTCAACATGATCGCGATCGGCGGCGCCATCGGCACCGGCCTGTTCCTCGGCGCGGGCGGACGGCTCGCGCAGGCGGGCCCGGCGCTCGCGATCGTTTACGCGGTCTGCGGGCTTTTCGCGTTCTTCGTGGTGCGCTCGCTCGGCGAACTCATCCTGTACCGCCCCTCCTCCGGCGCCTTCGTTTCCTACGCCCGGGAATTCATGGGCGAGAAAGGCGCTTTCGTCGCGGGCTGGATGCACTTCCTGAACTGGTCGACGACCGGGATCGCGGATATCACCGCGATCGCGCTGTACGCGCATTTCTGGTCCTTCTTCACACCGATCCCGCAGTGGGTGCTCGCGCTCATCGCGCTCGCCGTGGTGCTGGCGCTGAACATGGTGTCGGTCAAGCTGTTCGGCGAGATGGAGTTCTGGTTCGCCATCATCAAGGTCGCCGCGCTGGTGACCTTCATGGGGATCGGGATCTGGCTGCTGGTCACCCAGCAGCCGATCGACGGGCAGACGCCCGGCTTCTCGCTGCTCTCCGACAACGGCGGGATCTTCCCGGCGGGCCTGCTGCCGATGGTACTGATCGTCCAGGGCGTCGTGTTCGCCTACGCCTCGGTCGAACTGGTCGGCGTCGCCGCCGGTGAGACGGAGAACCCGCGCAAGATCATGCCGAAGGCGATCAACTCGATCATGTGGCGGATCGGGATCTTCTACGTCGGTTCGGTGGTCCTGCTGGC
The DNA here is from genome assembly GCF_042647925.1 of Amycolatopsis speibonae. Taxonomy (NCBI): domain Bacteria; kingdom Bacillati; phylum Actinomycetota; class Actinomycetes; order Pseudonocardiales; family Pseudonocardiaceae; genus Amycolatopsis; species Amycolatopsis speibonae. Next base: position 88,106 of record NZ_JBHRWK010000168.1, on the reverse strand, counting down.
GATGCTGATGCCGTGGGACTCCTACTCGAAGAAGGAGAGCCCGTTCGTCACCGTGCTGTCGCATATCGGCGTGCCGCAGGCGGGCAACGTGATGAACCTGGTGGTGCTGACGGCGGCGCTGTCCAGCCTGAACTCGGGTCTCTACTCCACCGGCCGCATCCTGCGTTCGATGTCGCTCGCCGGATCCGCGCCGAAGTTCACCGGCGTGATGAACAAGAACCACGTGCCCTACGGCGGGATCCTGCTCACCGCCGCGGTCTGTGTGCTCGGTGTCGGCCTGAACGCCATCGTGCCGAGCGAGGCTTTCGAGATCGTGCTGAACTTCGCCGCCGTCGGCATCCTCGGCACCTGGGCGATCATCGTGCTGTCGCATCTGATGTTCGTCCGCAAGGCCAAGCGCGGCGAGGTGGAACGCCCGTCGTACCGGCTGCCGTTCTCGCCCTACACCGAGATCGCGACGCTGGTCTTCCTCGCCGCCGTCGTCGTGCTGATGGGCTTCGACGAGATCGGCCGGATCACCCTGTACTGCCTGCCGGTCATCGGGCTCGCGCTGGTGGCGGGCTGGTTCGGGGTCCGCAAGCGGATCAACATGGACGTCTTCGAAAAGACGAAGCTGTGATCCCCGAGATCCGCGTTCCCGCGCACGAACCGCTGGTGCACCTCCTCCGCGACGGCATGGTCGAGGGGGTGCACCACGGTTCGGCCGTGGTGCTCGCGCCCGACGGCCGTGTGCTGTTCTCCGCGGGCGACATCGAAGCGGCGTTCTATCCGCGTTCGGCGGCGAAACCCTTGCAGGCCACCGCGATGGCGCGGCTCGGGGTCGAGTTGAGCCCGGCGGGGTTCGCCGTCGGCGCGGCCAGCCACTCCGGCGAGGAGATCCACCTTTCGGAGGTCCTCCGGACACTGGACGGCGCCGCGCTCACCACCGAGGATCTGCGAACGCCGGTGGATTTCCCGTTCGACCCTGTCGAGCGCGACGCCTGGTTAGCTTCCGGACGGACCGCTTCACGGTTGGCGCACAACTGTTCCGGCAAGCACGCGGCGATGCTCGCGACCTGCCGTCTGCACGGCTGGTCCACAAAGGACTACCTGGATCCGGCACACCCGCTGCAGCGCGCGATCGCGGACTGCGTCGAGGACCTGACCGGGCAACGGATCCCGAAGGTCGCCGTCGACGGCTGCGGCGCTCCCCTGTTCGCGGTCTCGCTGCACGGGCTCGCCCGCGCGGTCGGCAGGATCGCCGCGGCTTCCCCCGGAACCCCGGAAGGCCTTGTCGCCGAAGGGATCCGGAAGCATCCGGAGCTGGTCGCCGGTACCCGCCGCGACGTCACCGCGCTCATGCGCGCGGTGCCCGGCCTGATCGCCAAGGACGGTTTCGAGGCCGTCCAGGTCGCCGCGCTGCCCGACGGCACGGCGATCGCGATCAAGATCGCCGACGGCGGAGATCGCGCCCGGCGGCCGGTGCTCGCCGCCGCGCTCGCCCTGTGCGGCGTCGAGCAAGACGTGCTGGAGCCGGCCCCCGGTCTGCGCGTGGCGGGCGCGCTCGCCGAACCTCATCTCGCCGCCTAGGAGCCTTCGATGTACCGCGTGGAACACGATCTGCTGGGCGACAAGGAAGTCCCGGCCGACGCCTACTGGGGTGTGCACACCGCGCGCGCCGGGGAGAACTTCCCCATCACCGGCACCGCGATCTCCGCGTATCCGCATCTGATCGAGGCGCTCGCGTCGGTCAAGGAGGCCGCCGCGAGCGCCAACGCCGACCTGGGGCTACTGGAGCCGGACGTCGCCGGCGCGATCCGCCGGGCCTGCCGCGAGATCCGGGAAGGCGCGCTGCACGATCAGTTCGTCGTCGACGTCATCCAGGGCGGCGCGGGCACCTCGACGAACATGAACGCCAACGAGGTGATCGCGAACCGCGCGCTCGAACTGCTCGGGCACGAGAAGGGCGACTACGCCCGCGTGCACCCGAACGAACACGTGAACCTCGGGCAGTCGACGAACGACGCGTATCCGACCGCGGTCAACGTCGCCACGATCATCGCCGTCCGCGAGCTGGCCGAGGCGATGGTCGTGTTGGAGCAGGCTTTCGCGGCCAAGGCCGTCGAGTTCCACGACCTGCTGAAAATGGGCCGGACCCAGCTGCAGGACGCGGTCCCGATGACGCTGGGACAGGAGTTCGGGACCTACGCGGTCATGCTCGGGGAAGACCGGCTTCGGCTCACCGAGGCGGTGGCGCTGCTGCACGAGATCAACCTCGGCGCGACCGCGATCGGCACCGGTCTCAACGCCGCGCCCGGGTACGCCGAGGCCGCCGTCGCGCACCTTCGCGAGATCACCGGGCTCCCGGTCGAGAGCGCCGCGGATCTCGTCGAGGCGACGCAGGACTGCGGCGCGTTCGTACACCTCTCCGGCGTGCTCAAGCGGATCGCGGTGAAACTTTCGAAGAGCTGCAACGATCTGCGGCTGCTCTCGTCCGGGCCCCGGGCGGGGCTCAACGAGATCAACCTGCCGCCGGTGCAGGCGGGGTCGTCGATCATGCCCGGCAAGATCAACCCGGTGATCCCCGAGGTGGTCAACCAGGTCGCGTTCGAGGTCATCGGCAACGACGTCGCCGTCACGATGGCGGCCGAGGCGGGCCAGCTGCAGCTCAACGCGTTCGAACCGTTGATCCTGCACTCGCTTTCGGAGAGCATCACGCATCTGCGGTCGGCCTGCGTGGTGCTGGCGGAGCGGTGCGTCTCCGGGATCACCGCGAACGCCGACGTGATGCGGGGCTACGTCGAGAACTCGATCGGGCTGGTGACCGCACTGAACCCGCGCATCGGGTACGCGGCGGCGACCGAGATCGCCAAGGAGGCGCTCGAGACCGGGCGTGGCGTGGCGGAACTCGTCGTCGAGAAGGGCCTTTTGCCCGCTGAGGAGTTGGCGAAGCTGCTGAAGCCGGAGACGCTCGCGCGGCTTTCCTGAGACCAGCGGGGCGGTACCGGGCGGTCCGCCCCGCGTCATGAGGGGTCCCCATAGGACATTTTTCGTCCTATGGGGACCCCTCATGACATCCCCGACGCGGGTACCTTCGAAAGCGGAAGGTGATCATCCGCACGAAAGGTGGCCCAGGCGTGCTCGAAAGGCTCCTCGACCGATACCTCGGCCTCCCACCGGCCGAAGGCCCCTCTCCCACGGCGACCAAGGGGATCCCCGTCCCGATGCCCGACGGCGTCCGGCTGCTGGCCGACCGCTACGCCGTACCGGGTGAAGAGCCGCGGCCGGTGGTGCTGATCCGCACGCCGTACGGCCGCAAGGGCGTGATGGGCAAGATCTTCGGTGAGACGTTCGCGCGGCACGGGCTGCAGGTGGTCCTCCAGAGCACTCGCGGGACCTTCGGCTCCGGCGGCGAGTTCCGGCCGTTCCACCTGGAGAAGGAGGACGGCCTCGCCACCGTCGCCTGGCTGCGCGAGCAGCCGTGGTGCGACGGCCGGGTCGCGATGGCGGGCGCGAGCTACCTCGGCCACACCCAATGGGCCGTCGCGCCGTACCTCGACGAGCCGCTCGAAGCGCTCTGTCTCGGGGTCACCGCGTCGGAATTCGTCTCGACCTTCTATCCCGGCGGGATCCTCGCGGTCGACAACATGGTCTCGTGGTCGGCGTTGATCGGGCGCCAGGAAGGCCGGTTCGCCGGCCTGCCGAACCCTTGGCAGACGAAGAAGACCCGCCAAGCCATGGCTCACCTGCCGGTTTCCGGCGCGGACGTCGCGGCCATCGGCGAGCAGGTGCGGTTCCTGCAGGACGTCGCCGGGCACGCCGAACCCGGCGACGACTTCTGGGCACCGTCGGACCACAGCGCCGAGGTCGCCGCGCTGAGGACCCCGGTGAGCATGGTGACCGGCTGGTACGACCTGTTCATCTCCGCGCAGCTGCGCGACTTCAAGGAACTCGCCGCCGCCGGACGCGAACCGCGGATCACCATCGGCCCCTGGGCCCACGGCGAGCCCGCCAGCCTGAAAACCCTGATCACCGACCAGATCGGTTTTCTCTCCGCCCACCTGCTCGGCGATCGCGCGCCGCTGCGGCAGGCACCCGTCCGCCTGTACCTCCAGGGCACCGGGCGGTGGCTGGACTTCGAAAGCTGGCCGCCGAAGTCCGACCCCACCCCGTATTTCCTGCGGCCGGGTGGGCTGTCCCCCGCCGAGCCTGTCGAGTCGAAGCCGGGCACGTTCACCTTCGACCCGGCGGATCCGACGCCGAGCGTGGGCGGTCCCCTGCTGTCGGGTGTGCAGAAACAGCAGGACAACAAGGACGTCGAAGTGCGGCGGGACGTGCTGCTCTTCACCGGTGACAAGCTGAAGCGCGACCTCGACGTCATCGGCGAGGTCGCCGCACTGGTGTACGTCCGGACCGACCTCGGGCACGGCGACGTCTTCGTCCGACTGTGCGATGTGGACGGTCGCGGGGTCTCCCGCAACGTCACCGACGGCATCCTCCGGCTGCGCCCCGACAGTCCCGGGTCCGATGTGGACGGTGTGGTCGCGGCCGAGGTCCGGCTCGACCCGACGGCCTACCGGTTCCGGCGCGGGCACCGGCTGCGGCTGCAGGTCGCGGGCGGCGCGTTCCCGCGCTTCGCCCGCAACCACGGCACCGGCGAACCGGTTTTCAGCGCGGTGGACGGGAAACCCGCGCGGTTCGAGATCTTCCACGACCCCGCGCGTCCGTCCCGGATCACGCTGCCGGTTTTCGAAGGTTAGGCCGGGACAACCCGCTGATGCGTGGTCAGCCTGCCGTCGTCGTGCAGCACGTGGAACAGCAGCGACGGCGGCAGGTCGTAGTCGATGGGCCCGCCTTCTCCCCACGGCCGGAGGCCGTTCTCCTCCCACGGGAGCAGGATGCTCGACCCGACAGAGGGCGCGGACAGCAGCGGTAACCCCGCGAACCTCGTCGACGCCGAAGCGTGGACGTGCCCGCAGAGCAGGGCCACCACTCGCGGGTGACGGGCGAGCACTTCGGCCAGTTCGTTCTCGCCGTGCTGGCGCATCGCGTCCACCAAAGGCAGGCCCAGCGGGACCGGCGGGTGGTGGAAGGCGACGAAGGCGGGGCCGTCGCCGTCGGCGAGAACGCCGTCCAGCCAGGCCAGGGTCTCGTCGTCGAACCGCCCGTCCGGCTTGCCGGGGATACTCGAGTCGGCCATGACGAACGTGACGTCGCCGACGGTGTACGCCCTGTTGACCGGTGCGTCGTCCGGCGCCTGGCCGAGCAGCCCTTCGCGGAACGGGCCGCGCTTGTCGTGGTTGCCGGGGCAGGTGAAGAGCGGTGTGCCGGTCTTGAAGAGCTCGGCCGCGCGCCGGTACTCCTCGAGCGTGCCGTGGTCGGCGATGTCACCGGTCACCAGGATCGCGTCGACCGGCGTCACCAGGCTCTCCAGGTAGCGCATGACCCGCTCGGTGCGCTCGTCGGCGCGTTCTCCGCCGTCGAGATGGTTGTCACTCAGATGTGCCGTCACGAACATCGCGTCACCCCATGTCGTCCAGATATGCCAACGTTTTCACCCAGTTCCGCACGAGCAGCTCCAGTGCCGTCGCGAGGTCGGGGACGCGGATCGCCTCGGCGATCCGGAGATGCTCGTCGATACTCTCCCGAGAGCGTTCGACGCCACCGAAATACCGCGCGTCGTAGCGCTTCAGCAGCGGCTTCGTCTGCTCGATCAGGCGCAGCAGATGTGGATTCGTGCAACGCGAGACCAGCAGCGCGTGCCAGCGATCGTCCAAAGTGGTCAGATCGCCCTGCCGATCGAGTTCCGCGGCCATCTCGGCCGCGATCCGGTCCAGACCGCCGGTGAGGCCGGCGAGGTCCTGCGGCGAACTCCAGCGCAACGCGAGCGATTCCAGCTCCGCGACGAGCGGGTACAGCTGCCGGGCCTCTTCGGGGTCGAACGGCGGCACGAGGAAACCGCGACCGGGCGCCGAGACGAGCAGGCCTCGATCGGCCAGCCCGATCAGCGCCTCGCGCAGCGGTGTCCGGCTGACGCCCAGTTCGCGGGCGAGGTGCACCTCGTTGATCCGGCTGTCCGCGGCGATCCGGCCGTCGAGCACGCGGGCGGTGATCTCCTCCGCGAGGTCGCGCCGGAGCAGGTTCCTCGTCATCCGCACAGTATTGCATGCAGTTCAGCCGTACTGTATTCAGTTAGGCATGACGGACTTCGATGTGAACCGCGCCCGCGCCGAGACGCCGGGCTGCGCGGAAGTGGTCCACCTCAACAACGCCGGATCGTCGCTGCCGCCCGCGAGGGTGACCGACACCGTCGTCGACTACCTGCGCGAAGAAGCCCTGATCGGCGGATACGAGCAGGCCGCGGCGACCACGGAACGACTGACCGGCGTCTACGCCTCGGCCGCGCGCCTGGTCGGCGCCGAACCCGGCGACATCGCGCTGACCGACAACGCGACCCGGTCCTGGCAGGCGATCTTCTACGCGCTGCCCTTCGCCGCGGGAGACCGGATCCTGACGGCGAAGTCCGAGTACGCGAGCAACGTCATCTCCTTTCTGCAGATCGCGAAGCGCACCGGCGCCGTCGTCGAGGTGATCGAGAACGACGAGTCCGGGCAGCTGGACGTCGAGGACCTCAAGCGCCGCGTCGACGGCGACGTCAAGCTGATCGCCGTCTCCCATGTGCCGACCCAGGGCGGGCTGGTGAACCCCGCCGAGGAGATCGGCGCGGTCGCGCGGGAGGCCGGGATCCCGTTCCTGCTGGACGCGTGTCAGAGCGCCGGCCAGATCGACCTTGACGTCGCGCGACTGAACTGCGACGCGCTCAGCGTGACCGGCCGCAAGTACCTGCGCGGACCGCGGGGCACCGGGTTCCTTTACGCGCACCCGCGCCTGCGTGAACGCCTGGAGCCCGCGATGCTCGACCTTCATTCTGCGGCGTGGACAGCGCCCGAAAGCTACGAAGTCGATTCGACGGCGAAGATGTTCGAGGTCTGGGAACGCGATCACGCCGCCGTGCACGGCCTCGGCGCGGCGATCGACTACGCCCTCGAATGGGGCATGCCCGCCATCGAAGCCCGCGTCGCCGCACTCGCGGCGAAACTGCGTGACGCGCTCCGCGAGGTCCCCGGCGTCCAGGTGCACGACCAGGGCGCGCGGCAGTGCGGAATCGTCACGTTCAGCGTGGCGAAAACGCCCTCACAGGAGGTGAAACGACGTCTGGCGGCGGCGAAGATCAACGTCAGCGTCGTGGAGGCGACATCGGCCCAGTTCGACTTCACCGCGCGCGGACTGCCGTCGATGGTCCGGTCCTCGGTGCACTACTTCAACACCGAAGACGACATCGCGCTCCTCATCGGCGAGGTCGAAAAACTGGTCTAACGGCGGGAAAGCAGCGATTCGGACGGCGGGGCGAACGGCAGCCCCGTCGTTTTCGCGCGCTTGCCGATCACCAGTGCCTCCCCCAGCAGGCTGACGCCGATCGACAACGTCACCGGCCGCGCGTCGGGATGCGCGCCGGCCCCGGTGGCCAGGAACCCGATCCCGAAGTTCACCAGCATCGACAGCATCCAGACGCCGAACGTCCAGCCGGTGTAGCGCAGCCAGAGCACGCCGTCGCGCTCGAACAGCTTCGTGGTGGTGGCGCGCACCGCGCCGAGGCCGCAGCCGGCCGCGGAGCCCAGCACGAGCCAGAGCCCGTCCGCGAAGGTGAAGATTTCGAGCTTGGCCAGGCCGTAGACCCCGATCGCGAGCAGGATCACCGGCGCCCCGAACACCTCGCGGGCGACCAGCGGTTCCCCGCGCAGCCTGCGCACGATCAGCACGATCACCGCGGCGACCACCAGCGCGATCAGCAACCAGGTCCTCATGAACTCCCCCTTTGTAGCATGGCTGTGCCAAATAAAATAGCAAGCGCGTGCTATAAAGGCAACATGCCCAAGATCGTCGACCCCGAGGCCAGGCGCCTGGAAATAGCCGAAGCCGTCTTCCGCGTGATCCAGCGGGACGGTCTGGCGCAGGCGTCGCTCAGGAGCGTGGCCGAAGAGGCCGGTCTCGCGATCGGTTCGGTGCGGCACTACTTCCGCGGCCACGACGAGTTGATCGTGTTCGCCATGCGAGCGCTCGGCGACAGGCTCGAAGCGAGACTGCTGGGCCACCTCCCCGATCTGCTCGACCCCAAGACCCCGCGCTCACGGCGGCAGGAAATCACCGAAGCGCTGCTCAGCGAACTGCTCCCGGTCACCGAGCAGACCCGGGCCGAAACCGACGTCTGGCTGGCGTTCTCGGCCGCCGCGAAGAACCGCCCGGACCTCGCCGACGAGGCCGCCCGCCTGTACGAGGGGGTCCGGGCGCTTGTCCGGCGGGTGCTCGACAGCGCGAACGAAGCGGGTGGCCTGCTCGACGACCTCGACCTGGCCGTCGAGACCGAACGGCTGGCCGCGCTGCTGGACGGCCTCGCGTGGGCGACGGGCCGGACCTCGCCGGAGCTGATGCGAACGGTGCTCCGGCGACATCTGGAGAGCCTGCGGCGCCCGGAGCCGGCTGGCACGGTGAAGGGATGAGCACGTTCTACGAAGTCGCGGCCCAGGACCCCGGCCGTGTCGCGGTGATCGACGTCGACGGGCGGGAGACCACCTTCGGCGAACTGTCCGCGCGCGCGAACCAGCTGACCCACGCCCTGCGGGCGCTCGGCCTCGGCGAAGGTGATGGCATCGTCGCGATCATCCACAATGGACTCACCTACTACGAGCTGCTGCTGGCGACCCTGCAGGCCGGGATCTACTTCACCCCGGTCAATCACCGGTCCTCGCCGGGCGAGATCGCCTACATCGCGGCCAACAGCGGCGCCAAGGTGGCCGTCGCGGACGCGGACATCGCGGCCACCTGCACCAGGGAACTCAAGAGCCTGCACCGGTTTTCGCGCGGCGGGACACCGGGTTGGGCGGACTACGCGTCCTGGGGTGAGGACCAGCCCACCACCACGCCGGAGCACCGGACCTCCGGCCAGACGATGCTCTACACCTCCGGGACCACGGGGCGTCCCAAAGGCGTCCGGCGCGCCTTGTCCGGGCTGCCGCCCGCGCTGCACCCGATCCACGCGCACACCCTCGAACGCCTGGACGTCCTGCCGGGGCACGGCGTGCACCTCGTCGCCTGCCCGCTCTACCACGCGGCGCCGGGCACGTTCTCGACCGCGATCCTGCATCTCGGGCACACGCTCGTGCTGATGGACCGGTTCGACGCCGAGGAGACGTTGCGGCTCACCGAAAAGCATCGGGTGACGAGCACCCATCTGGTGCCGACGATGTTCCACCGCATGCTGCGGCTGCCCGAGGACGTCCGCGCGCGCTACGACCTGTCGAGCCTGGTCTCGGTGATCCATGGCGCCGCGCCGTGCCCGCGGGAGGTCAAGGAGCGGATGCTCGCCTGGCTCGGGCCGGTGGTCCACGAGTACTACGGCGCGTCCGAAGGCCTGATCACGGCGGTGCACGCGCGCGAATGGCTCGCCGAGCCGGGCACCGTCGGCAAGCCGCTGGACGGGGTGCGGGTCGAGGTTCTCGACGACGACGGCCGGGAACTCCCCGCCGGCGAGACCGGGACGCTCTACTTCAGTTCCGCGCACACGAAGTTCGACTATCACGATGATCCGGACAAGACGGCCGCCGCGCGCTCCGGGAAGTTCGTCACCGTCGGGGACGTCGGCTATCTCGACGCCGCGGGCCGGGTGTTCCTGTGCGACCGGCGGACGGATCTCATCCTTTCCGGCGGGGTGAACATCTATCCGGCCGAGATCGAGGCGCGGCTGCTGAGCCACCCCGACGTCGCCGACGCCGCGGTGATCGGGGAACCGGATCCCGAATGGGGACAACGGGTCGTCGCCGTCGTCCAACCGGTCGAAGGCGTCGCCGGGGACTCCGGGCTGGCGAAGCGGCTCGAAGAGCACTGCCGGGCGGAGCTCGCCGGGTTCAAGACGCCGCGCCGGTTCGATTTCCGGGAACGGCTGCCGCGGACGGAGAGCGGCAAGATGCTGCGACGGACGCTTCGGGCACCCTGATTCGCGGTACGGTTTTCCCATGCGCCTGCGGTCCGTGACCACGCTGCTCGCCACGCTCGTTCTCGCGCTCGCCGTCCCCGCGGTGGCCGAGGCGACCCCCGGGTCCGGGGTGACCGGGACGATCTTCGAGCAGAAGACGGTCGGGGACACCGACTACGTGCTGCGTGAGGTCGTCATCCAGCCCGGCGGGTACACCGGCTGGCACTACCACGGCGGGAAGTGCTGGAGGTGCTTTACGTGTTGCCGCACGGGAGCCCGCTTTCGGAGGACGCGCCGAACCCGGGTTGTCCTTTCTAGGCACCGAACCAGCCGGCGACGTCGAGACGGAAGCCCTCGGCGGGCGCCATGACGCGCAGATCGGTTTCGAGCGCGTGGACCCTGTCGGCACCCAGCGCGTCGACCCAGTCCTTGCGCAGCTCGTCGAAGATCGCCGCGGACCGGCCGAGTGAGTCGATGCCGCGGCCGGTGAGCCGCACGACCTTGCGCCGCGCGTCGGCCGGGTCGTCGGCGCGCTCGACGTAGCCGAGCTGCTCCAGCTTGTCGACGGTCTTGCCCGCCGCCTGTTTGCTGACCCCGAGCCGCCGCCCGATCTCGCTCGCCGTCGCGCCGTCGCGGCCGATCGCCTGCATGGCGAAGCCGTACGCCGGGCGGACGTCGGGATGCCCCTGCTCGGCCAGTTCGGCGTGCAGCCGGTCGATGATCGAGCGGAAGCCCGCGAACAGCAGGAGCGGCAGCTCGAACCCGGGCGCGTCGGAAACGCGCTTGCCTTGTTCGACAACTTGGTTTACCTTTTCGTCAACCACATTGACCATCTTAAAGGGGCTGCCTTGTTCACCGATCACACCCTCGAAACCGCGCCCGAAGCCTCGCGTCGCTTGATGGAAGCGACCATCCGGAAGTTCGGGCACCTCCCCACCGCCGTCGCCCGGCAGGCGTCGTCACCCGAACTGCTCGACGGGTTCCTGAGGCTCAGCGCGAGCTTCGAGAAGACCACGCTCGAACCGCTCGCCCGGGAGACTGTCGTGATGACCGTGGCGACGCGCAACGGCTGCGAAGTCTGTGTCGAGATGCACACCGCCAAGCTGAAGGGTCTTCACGCGGGCGACGACGTCATCGCGGCGCTTCGCTCGCAGGAGCCCGTGCCCGACGAGCGCCTGGAAGCCGTCCGGCAGTTCACGCTGGCGGTACTCGAAACCGCCGGCGGGGTGGACGACGAGACGCTGCAGGTCTTCTTCGGGCACGGATTCACCGAGCGGAACGCGCTCGAAGTCGTCATGGGCATCGGGACCTACACGATGTCGACCCTGGCGAACAGGCTCATCCGCGCGTAGTCGCCGGATCCCAGTCGCCTTACGTGATCGCCCCTCGCGGCCCTGTGTCACTCCAATGGCCGCCGATCTTGATGTATCTGGGCAGTCCCGGCCGTCTCCTGTCTTGTGCAGCCGAAAGTTCGCCACCCGCGGCGCGGCGCACCGGCGGTCTGGCCTGCCGAGGGGGCAGACCAGACCGCCGAAAAAGAAGACGTTCCACAGGTGTGGGGGTACGCGAAGTCCTCCTTCCCTCGGTTGAGCCGAGTGAAGGGGGCCTTCACGTGTCTTCTCCGCAATTAGTCACCTACTTGCGAAAGCAAGTAGGTGACTAATTGCAGGAGGGGTCAGGCCTCGAGCGCCCAGCGCACGTAGCGCATCTTCGGCGCGAAGCCGGCCTTCTCGAAGACTCCGAACGCCCCGGACGGGTCCGCCGAGTCCACGTTGAGGCTGGCGCGGTCGTAACCCTGGTCGACGGCCGCACGCAGCGCGTGCCCCATCAGCGCGCCGGCGACACCCCGCCGCCGGTGCTCCCGGAGCGTCCCGATGAGCATGAAGTGCGCGTCGCGAACGCCGGTGGCCTCCGTGTCGGCCACCCAGTACATGGTCACGAGCATCCCCACCGGAGCGCCCGTCGCCGTCTCCCGGAGCAGGAAACTGGTCTCGGGCCGGAAAGTCTGGTTGGTGATCTTGTTCCGCCACAGATCGACGGGCATCGGCACCGCGCCCCAGTAGTCCCGGTACGCCTCGTTCCGGACCGTCCGGAAGTCGTCGTCGTTCCGCTCCGACCACGGCTCGACCCGGAACCCGCCGGGGATCTCCGGATCGCCGAGAACGCCGAGCGGGTGTTCCATCCGCTGGAAGTAGCGCACCGGCGTGAACCCCCGGGACCGGACGAGTTCGGCCAAGCCCGCGATGCGCTCGGGCCGGTTGACGTCCACCACGAGCTTCGAAGCCGGGTGATGCAGCGCGTGCACGACCTTCGCCGCCGCCACCCCCGCGTCGACGAGCGCCGTCCCGATCCCGCGGCGGCGATACCCGGGATGGACTCCGCCGTCGAGGAAGACGCGATGGACTTCTTCCGCGGACGGCTTGAAGCGGATCTTCATGTAACCGGCCATCACGTCGCCGTCGAACGCGGCGAGGCTCGCCCGCTCCAGGTCCGCGTACGGGTCGACCAGCTCCTGAAGGGTGTCTTCCGCCGTGTAGTTCTCACCGATCCTGTCGGCGGTCTCCATGGCGTTGAGGAGATCCGCGGACGCCTCGGCGTCCTCGCGGGTGAGCGGCCGCCACGTCAGGTCGTGCATGCGGCTCAAGGTAGCCCCGCGCGGGCGGGGTGTCGCCGGGTTTTCGGTGGGCGCAGTAGGGATCGAACCTACGACCGCTCGGGTGTAAACCGAGTGCTCTCCCGCTGAGCTATGCGCCCGGGAGGTGACACCCGCGCACGGGTGCCACCGTGAAGACTCAGGCCAGGGAGGCCACGGCCTTCTTCCACGCCTGCTGGTCGCGCGCCTCGCCAGGCTGGTTGATCTCGGCGAACCGCACGACGCCGTCCTTGTCGATCAGGAAGGTGCCGCGGGTGGCCAGACCGGCCGTCTCGTTGAAGACGCCGTAGGCCTTCGCGACCTCACCGTGCGGCCAGAAGTCCGAAAGCAGCGGGAACTGGTAGCCCTCCTGCTCGGCCCACGCCTTGAGCGAGAACGGCGTGTCCACGGACACACCGATGACCTGGACGCCGTTGCCGTCGTAGTCCGCGAACTCGTCACGGAGCTGGCACAGCTCGCCGGTGCAGATACCGCTGAACGCGAACGGGTAGAACACCAGCAAGACCGGCTTCTCGCCCTGGAAGGACGACAGCTTCACGGCCTGCTTGTTGTAGTCGTTGAGCGTGAAGTCCGGGGCTTGCGTTCCGACCTCGACGGCCATACCGGCGGTTTCCTCTCAAGAGCGAACAGGGGCCTGCGACGACAACCCTATCGTGTCGATCGCGCGGCTCCCCGGGTCACCGCTTGGTCTTCGACTTCGGCGACACCAGCCGCGTGCCCGCCCACTTGGGACCGGCACTGATATTGGCTGTCTGCGCCAATCCGACCTGCGGTACCGCCTCGGCGATCTCGCTCGGCTCGACGTGCCCTGGCTGCCCCGTCTTCGGGGTCAGCACCCAGATCACGCCGTTCTCGTTCAAGGGGGTCCGGACCTCGATCAGCGTGTCACCGAGATCACCGTCGTCCTCGCGCCACCACAGCAGCACCACGTCGATGACCTCGTCGGCGTCCTCGTCGAGGATGTCGCCGCCGATCTGTTCCTCGATCGCCGCACGAAGATCGTCGTCGACGTCCTCGTCCCAGCCGATCTCCTGGACCACCATGTCCGGCTTGATCCCGAGCCTTTCGGCGACGCTGCTCTGATCAGCGTCTCCCGCGGCGACCACTGCTGTCACTCCTCCAACTACGACGGAGCGTGGTGTCGCTCGGCCGGATCGACCGGGCAAGCACCACACTCGGGTACATGATGCCCGTTAGCGAACACTGGTGAAGCGATCCGCGCAACCGTCCACACCGGATCTTGAACAACTCGTGTCGCGGCGTACGGACATTCAGCCCACTCTCGGGGGCCAATTCGGGCGCGCTTGGGCACCCCCGAACGGCCTGCTTTAGGGTGGGAGAGAAAACGCGCGCGCGAGTACAGGCGCGTGCGAGGCGTGTCGCGTTCGGGTCCGCGAACGTTACCGATCAGTAGCGGTGACGCGAACGGAACCGGAGGACGACGATGGAAGGCGACACGCCCGCGTACGAGCAGAACCAGCTACCACCTTTCGCAAGGAGACCCCTTGGCCCCGCAGAACGACGGCGCCTCCGGCAAGGAGACCCCGGCACGCGTCCGCGTCATCCGTGACGGATTGGCGGCGCACCTGCCCGACATCGACCCGGAGGAGACTGCCGAATGGCTGGACTCCTTCGACGAGGCGCTGGCCAGGGGTGGTCAGCAGCGCGCCCGGTACCTGATGCTGCGCATCCTCGAGCGGGCCAGGGAACGCCACGTCGGCGTTCCGGCGCTGACGTCGACCGACTACGTCAACACCATCCCCACCGAGAACGAACCCTGGTTCCCCGGTGACGAGGAGATCGAGCGCCGCTACCGCGCCTACATCCGGTGGAACGCCGCGATCATGGTGCACCGCGCGCAGCGTCCCGGCGTGGGCGTCGGTGGGCACATCTCGACCTACGGCTCGTCCGCGGCGCTGTACGAAGTGGGCTTCAACCACTTCTTCCGCGGCAAGGACCACTCCGGCGGCGGCGACCAGATCTTCATCCAGGGTCACGCCTCCCCCGGCATCTACGCTCGCGCCTTCCTCGAGGGCAGGCTGAGCGAGCACCAGATGGACGGGTTCCGCCAGGAGTTCTCGCACGCGGGCGAGGGCGGCGGCCTTCCGTCGTACCCGCACCCGCGGCTGATGCCGGAGTTCTGGGAGAACCCGACCGTGTCCATGGGCCTCGGCCCGATGAACGCGATCTACCAGGCCCGCTTCAACCGTTACATGCGCGATCGTGGCATCAAGGACACCAGCGATCAGCATGTCTGGGCGTTCCTCGGCGACGGCGAGATGGACGAGCCGGAATCGCGCGGCCTCATCCACGTGGCCGCGAGCGAGGGCCTCGACAACCTGACCTTCGTGATCAACTGCAACCTGCAGCGGCTCGACGGCCCGGTGCGCGGCAACGGCAAGATCATCCAGGAGCTGGAGTCGTACTTCCGCGGCGCCGGCTGGAACGTCATCAAGGTCATCTGGGGCCGCGAGTGGGACTCGCTGCTGCACGCGGACCGTGACGGCGCCCTGGTCAACCTCATGAACACCACGCCGGACGGCGACTTCCAGACCTACAAGGCCAACGACGGCGCCTTCGTCCGCGAGCACTTCTTCGGCCGCGACCCGCGGACCAAGGAACTGGTCAAGGACCTCACCGACGCCGACGTCTGGAACCTCAAGCGCGGCGGGCACGACTACCGCAAGGTCTACGCGGCCTACAAGTCGTCGCTGGAGCACCACGGCCAGCCGACGGTGATCCTGGCCCACACCATCAAGGGCTACGGCCTCGGCCCGTCCTTCGAGGGCCGCAACGCCACGCACCAGATGAAGAAGCTCACCCTCGACGACCTCAAGCTGTTCCGGGACGCCCAGCGCATCCCGATCAGCGACGAGGAACTCGAGCGCGACCCGAAGCTGCCGCCGTACTACCACCCGGGCAAGAACTCGGCGGAGATCGAGTACATGCTCGGCCGCCGCAAGGCGCTGGGCGGTTTCCTGCCGGAGCGTCGTCCGAAGGCCTCGAAGGCCCTCGTGCTGCCGGGCGACAAGGTCTACGAAAGCATCCGCAAGGGCTCGGGCAAGCAGGAGGTCGCCACCACGATGGCGTTCGTCCGGCTCGTCCGCGAGCTGGCGAAGGACTCCGAGATCGGCAAGCGGATCGTCCCGATCATCCCGGACGAGGCGCGCACCTTCGGCCTCGACTCGATGTTCCCGACGGCCAAGATCTACAACCCGCACGGCCAGACGTACACGTCGGTCGACGCGAGCCTGATGCTGGCCTATAAGGAGTCCGAAAAGGGCGTCATCCTGCACGAGGGCATCAACGAGGCGGGGTCCACCGCGTCGTTCACCGCCGTCGGCACCTCGTACGCCACGCACGGCGAGCCGATGATCCCGATCTACATCTTCTACTCGATGTTCGGGTTCCAGCGGACCGGTGACGGCCTCTACGCCGCGGCGGACCAGATGGCCCGCGGGTTCGTGCTCGGCGCCACCGCCGGCCGTACCACCCTGACGGGTGAGGGCCTGCAGCACGCTGACGGGCACTCGCTGCTGCTGGCGGCGACCAACCCGGCCGTCGTGGCCTACGACGCGGCATGGTCGTTCGAGATCGCCCACATCGTGCGGGACGGTCTGCGCCGGATGTACGGCGAGACCGGGCCGGACGGCAACGGCGAGAACATCTTCTACTACATGACGATCTACAACGAGCCCTACCAGCACCCCGCCGAGCCGGAGAACCTCGACGTCGACGGCCTGCTCAAGGGGCTGTACCGGTACGCGGACGCCCCGTCGGGCGACGGTCCGGAGGCGCAGATCCTGGTGTCAGGCGTCACCATGCCGGACGCGCTGCGGGCTCAGAAGATGCTCGCCGAAGAGTGGGGGGTACGCGCGGCCGTGTGGTCGGCGACGTCGTGGACCGAGCTGCGGCGCGAGGCCGTCGAGGTCGACCACGACAACCTCCTCCACCCGGGTGACTCCCCGCGTGTGCCGTACATCACGCAGAAGCTGTCCGGCGCGAACGGGCCGGTCGTCGCGGTTTCGGACTGGATGCGTGCCGTGCCGGACCTCATCCGCCCGTGGGTGCCGACGGACATGCTGACGCTGGGCACCGACGGGTTCGGGTTCTCCGACACCCGCCCCGCCGCCCGGCGGAAGTTCCTGGTCGACGCGCAGTCGATCGTGGTCGGCACGCTGAGCGCGCTGGCCAAGCGTGGCGAGGTCGACCGGTCGAAGGCGGCGGAGGCGGCGCGGAAGTACCGCCTCGACGACGTCGCCGCCGCGGGTCCGCAGTTGTCGGACTCCGGTAGCGCCTAGCCGTGAGATGGAGGGGCCTTTCATCGCAAATTTTGCGATGAAAGGCCCCTTCATTGCGCTCGACGCAAGTCAGACTAGGGTGAGACATCGGATGTTTCCGGGATGAGCGGGAAGGGTGAGCGAGTGTGACCAAGCGTCGACTGCCGAAGCCGAGTGAGCTGAAGCAGATCCTGCGGCCGAAGCCGATCGTGCTCAACCCGACCGAACGGCGGCTGGCGGGCGCGCACACGATCGCCGACCTGCGGATGATCGCCCGCAAGCGGACGCCCCGGGCGGCGTTCGACTACACCGACGGCGCCGCGGAGCTGGAAGACAGCCTCCGCCGCGCCCGGCAGGCCTTCCGCAGCGTGGAATTCCACCCGAACGTCCTGCGCGGCGTGTCCGATGTGGACACGAGCAAGGAGATCCTCGGCCGGCGTTCGGCGCTGCCGTTCGCGTTCGCGCCGACCGGGTTCACCCGGATGATGAACCACGAGGGCGAGTCCGCGGTGGCCCGCGTCGCGCAGCGCAACGGCATCCCGATGGGGCTGTCGACGATGGCGACGACGTCGATCGAAGACCTCGCGGCGGCCGCCCCGGAGGCCCGCAAGTGGTTCCAGCTCTACGTCTGGCGTGACCACAAAGCGGGCGAAGATCTGATGAATCGCGCGTGGGCCGCCGGCTTCGACACGCTCATGCTGACCGTGGACACCCCGGTCGCGGGCGCGCGGCTGCGCGACGTCCGCAACGGGCTGACCATCCCGCCCGCGCTCACCCTCAAGACCTTCGCCGACGGCGCGATGCATCCGTCGTGGTGGTTCAACCTGCTGACCACCGAGCCGCTGACGTTCGCGTCGCTGAGCCAGTTCGACGGCACGGTCGCCGAACTGCTCAACCAGCTCTTCGACCCGACCCTGAACTTCGACGACCTCGACTGGGTCCGCCAGACCTGGCCGGGCAAGCTCGTGGTCAAGGGGATCCAGAACGTCGACGACGCGCGTGACGTGGTCAAGCACGGCGCCGACGCGGTCCTGCTGTCCAACCACGGCGGGCGCCAGCTCGACCGCGCGCCGACACCGATCGAACTGCTGCCCGCGGTGCTCGACGAGATCCAGGGCGACGCGGAGGTGTGGGTCGACACCGGCATCCTCTCCGGCGGCGACATCGTGGCCGCGATCGCGCGCGGCGCCGACGCGGTGCTCATCGGGCGTGCGTTCCTCTACGGCCTGATGGCCGGGGGCGAGCGCGGCGTCCAGCGGTGCGTGGACATCCTGCGCGCCGAGATGACCCGGACCATGCAGCTGCTGGGCGTCCGCACCCTCGCGGACCTCAAGCCCTCGCACGCCACCATGCGTTAGGCCGCGGCGGAGACCCCGGACGGCGCGGTGCGGACCTGCTTCGCGGTGCGGTTCCAGCTCCACCAGCCGTGCACGACCAGTCCGGCGAACACGATGTAGACCGCGGCCGAGAAGTAGAGGCCCGACGAGAGCTGGAGCGGCACGCCGATCGCGTCGACGACCAGCCACACCAGCCAGAACTCGACGAGACCCGCACCCTGCGCGGCGAAGGCGACCAGCGTGCCGACGAAGATCGCGGCGTCCGGCCATGGCGCCCACGAGGCGTTCAGCGCGTCGAGGACCAGCGCCATCGCGGTGGTGCCGATCGCGAAAGCGCCGAGCATCGCCAGGCGCTCGCCGAGACGGCCCTTGCGGACGACGACGCCGTAGACCGGGTCGCTGCGGCGGGACCAGGCCCACCAGCCGTAGATCGAGATGACGAGGATCGCGATCTGCCTGGTCGCGAGCCCGCCGAGGTGTGCGGAGAGGTAGACCGAGAACAGCAGCACGGTGGCGCCGACCTGGACCGGCCAGGTCCACAGCGTGCGGCGTTGCGCCAGGAAGACCACGGCCAGCGCGAAGACCTGCCCCGCCAGCTCGGCGAAGGAGATCCACTGTCCGAGCACCGTGACACCGTTGTGCAGCAGGAAGTCCACGTCCGCACCCCTCTCCGTCTACCGCTCCAACATGCTCCCGTCCGGCGCCATTCCCTAGGGAGTGTGAGGTGCGGAACAGCCAGGTGGAGTAGCCGAAAGGGACTTTGCCCGCGTAAGACGCGACGAAGGGGCCCTTCACCGCGTGTTATGCGGCGATGGACCCCTTCAGCTCCACGCGGGCCCGGTGCCTTCCTCGATCACCGGGCCCGCGGGATGCTCAGGAATCTACGCGACCGATGCCCACGGGCGAAGTAGGCGGCTCCGAACGGACCTCCTGCTTTTCGGGAGCGGCGTCGAGCTGGCCCTGCAGGGTGGCCAGCCAGCCCTGCCACCGGTCCTGTGCCGGCTTGATCAGGCCGCCGCCGAAGCCGACGACGATCACGCCGCCGATGGTGGCGAGCACGGTGATCAGGACCGGCCCCGTCACCGCTGTCGCGATGTTCACCTGGCCGAGCGCGGCGATGATGCCGAACGCCATGATCAGCCAGTAGGCGATGGTGCCGAGCAGCCGTCCGGCCGGCCGGGTGGACAGCGCTCCGGTCACCAGGTCGCGGACGACCTTCGCGACGGCTGCCGCGACGATCACCAGGACCAGCGCCACCAGGATCCGCGGCAGGAACGCGATGATGTCGTTGAGCAGGGCGCTGACCGGATTGCTCTCACCGAATACGCCGAACGCGAGCTGCAGCGCGATCAGGAGAATGAAGTAGTACACGAGTTTGACGAGGATCCCGCCCGCGTCGACATTCGCTTGTTTGAGCGTTCCGGTGAGTCCGGTCTTCTCGATGAGCTTGCCGAAACCGATCTTCGACAGAACAAGTCCCAATGCCTTTGACACCGCCTTCGCGATCAACCAGCCGATCAGCAGGATGATCAGGAATCCGGCCAGTTTCGGCACGAAGGTGGCGACAAGGTTCCATGCTTGTCCCAGACCGTCTTTCAGCTGCTCGCCCACGGCGAACTCCCTCCTCGGCGCGTCCGCGCCCTACCCGGTGTTGCTTGCGAGGGATCGTTGATCACGGGCACCGCACCGGCAACTCGGCGACCCACGATCGAGTGAGTGAACTAGCGGGAAAAGATCGACAAGTCCCATACTTGTTCTACCGGTGGGGACCGGGGAGACGAGGCCGTCCGGCGCAGCGAAAAACGCGAGCGCCGGGCGGCCTCGAGTATTATCCGAACACTTTTCATAATTCATCGAAGCATCCGCTTGTCGACTGTCCACTTCGGACACCGACGGCGAAGGGCCGCAGGATGACGGCCACCTTTGCCCACCGGACTAGGATCGGCTGACCATGGCTGATGCGACTTCCGGGCGGCATGTGCCCAAGCACCACGGGCTGTCCGCCAAGACCCTCAAGCGGCTTGAGCACGCCTCCGGCCGGCTCGCGAGCGCGAGCGTCGCGGTGATGGAGGAGCGGCTGAGCTGGTTCGCCCGCCTCCCCGCCGACCAGCGCGCGAGCGTTCTGTTGATCACCCAGGCGGGTGCCGCCGGTTTCGTCGACTGGCTCCGCGACGCGAAGGAGGCGCTCTCCCTCACCACCGAGGCGTTCCGCGAGGCGCCCGCCGAACTTTCCCGCTGGGTGAGCCTGCGGCAGGCGGTCGGCATGGTGCGGCTGGCGATCGAGGTGTTCGAGGAGCAGCTGCCCGAATTCGCCGCGAACGAGGCGGAACGCGCCGCCCTGATCGAAGGGATCCTGCGCTACGGCAGGGAGATCGCGTTCGCCGCCGCCAACTCCTACGCGGCCGCCGCCGAGGCACGCGGCGCCTGGGACGCGCGCCTGGAAGCGCTGGTCGTCGACGGCATCGTCCGCGGTGACGCCGAGGAGGCGGTGCTCTCCCGCGCCGCCGCGCTCGGCTGGGATCCGGCCGCGCCCGCCACCGCGCTGGTCGGCACCCCGACGTCGGACGACCCGCCCGCCGTCGTGTTCGAGGTGCGCAGCCGCGCCGCCCGGGTCGGGCGCCCCGTGCTGCTTTCGGTGCAGGGGTCCCGGCTGGTCGTGGTCGTCGCCGGTCCCACCGACGGCAGTATCAAGGACCGCGAGATCCTCACCAAGCTCTCCGTCGCCTTCGCCGAGGGCCCGGTCGTCGCCGGACCGACGGTGCCCACCCTCGCCGAAGCGCACCACAGCGCGACAGAGGCGCTCTCCGGTCTGCGTGCCGTCGTCGGCTGGCCCGGCGCGCCGCGGCCCGCGAGATCGATCGACCTGCTGCCGGAACGCGCGTTGTCCGGCGACCCCGAGGCCGAACGCCTGCTCGTGGAGCAGATCGCCCGGCCGCTGGAGGAGGCGGGCCCGGCGTTGCTGCGGACGGTGGAGACCTATCTCGACAGCGGCGGCGTCCTGGAAACCTGCGCGCGGACGCTGTTCGTGCACCCGAACACCGTCCGGTACCGGCTGCGGAAGGCGGCCGAACTCACCGGACGCCATGCCGCCGAATCGCGTGACGCCTGGGTGCTGAAGGTGGCGCTGACCGTCGGGCGCCTGGCCAGGGCCCGCGGCCTCTGGTGACTGGCCGCTCACCGCCGCTTTGGCCTACGGAGTCCGTGAAGGCCTCCTTCCCTACCCTGAAGGTAGTGAAGGAGGCCTTCACGGACCGGACCTGCGATCGACCGCAGCCAGAAATGCGCGGTAGATACCGAAGACACCCTTGCCCCTGAAAAGCGGCCCGAACGTCGATCACCCCGCACGAGACATAGGGCGATCGGACCACCGAATCGGGCAAACCACCCACCCCGGCACCCGTCGGACCCGACCCGCGCCCGAGGCCTCTGGTAAACCCGTTGGTAACTCTGCGCAGTGACAGACTTCATAGGGAAAGCTGGTTGAACCCGACAAGGCTTTTGGGTTAAGCGCAGAGATCAGGAAGGCACTTTTGGAGGGTTTCGACAATTACGTCGGCCGGACTTGGTGAGCGTCGGCATCACGACCATGGTGGCCGAGAGTGTTCTCTAGTGGGGTGACAGTTGCAGTCCTCGCCCCCGGTCAGGGTTCCCAAGCCCCAGGCATGCTCTCCCCTTGGCTCGAGCTCGACGGTGCCCGCGCACGCGTCGAAGCCTGGTCCGGGCGAGCCGGTCTCGACCTCGTCCGCCTCGGCACCGAGGCGGACGCCGAAGAGATCCAGGACACCGCGATCACGCAGCCGCTGATCGTGGCGCTGTCACTGCTGGCTTTCGAGCACCTCCAGCGCGAAGCCCCGGTCGCCGCGGACTCGCCGGTCGCCGGTCACTCCGTCGGCGAACTGGCCGCCGCCGCGATCGCCGGGGTGCTGAGCCCCGAGGACGCCATCGCGCTGGCCGCCATCCGCGGCGCGGAGATGGCGAAGGCATGCGCGCTGGAGCCCACGAGTATGGCCGCGGTCATGCTCGGCGACCCGGATCAGGTCGTCGCCTGGCTCGACGGCCACGGTCTCGCCGCGGCGAACCGCAACGGCGCGGGCCAGATCGTCGCTTCCGGTGCCGCCGCCGCGATCGAGAAGATCGTCGCCGAGCCGCTGGAGGGCACCAAGGTCCGCGCGCTCAAGGTCGCGGGCGCGTTCCACACCTCGTACATGGCACCCGCGCGGGAAGCGCTGGCCGCCCAGGCTGCGAAGATCACCCCGGCGGACCCGACGCGTCCGCTGCTGTCGAACGCCGACGGCCAGGTCGTCACCAGCGGGGCCGAGTACCTCGACCGGCTGGTCAAGCAGGTCACGAGCCCGGTGCGCTGGGACCTGACCATGGACGGTCTGGTCTCCGCGGGCGTCACCTCGACGCTCGAACTGCCGCCGGCGGGCACGCTGACCGGGCTGGTCAAGCGGCAGCTCAAGGGAACCGTGACCACGACCATCGCGCTGAAGACGCCGGCCGAGCTGGCGAAGCTTCAGGGGCAGGAGGACGCTTCGTGACCGACCGATCCACCTTGCGGCAGGCGCCGGGCGCCGCCGGGACCCGCATCCTCGGTGTCGGGAGCTTCCAGCCCGAGAAGATCGTGACCAACGACGATCTCTCGAAGATCATGGACACCAACGACCAGTGGATCCGCGAGCGGGTCGGCATCGTCGAGCGCCGGTTCGCCGAGAAGGACGAGTCACTGGTCGACATGGCGGTCAAGGCGGGCGCCGCCGCGCTGGCCGACGCACGCGTGGATCCGTCCGAAGTGGACACGGTCATCCTGCCGAACTGCACGATGCCCACGCAGATCCCGAACGCCGCCGCCCAGGTCGCCGACCGGATCGGCATCACGCATCCGGCCGCGTTCGACCTCAACGCCGCCTGTGCCGGGTTCTGTTACGGCATCGGCGTCGCGTCGGACCTCATCCGGGCGGGCAGCGCGAAGAAGGCGCTCGTCATCGGTGCCGAGAAGCTCACCGACCACGTCGACCCGGTCGACCGCTCGAACGCGATCATCTTCGCCGACGGCGCGGGCGCGGCGGTCATCGGCGCGGCCGACACGGCGCAGATCGGCCCGGTCGCCTGGGGCAGCGCCGGCGAGCACGTCGACCTCATCTACATGCGCGACGACAAGTGGATCTACCAGGAGGGCCAGTCGGTCTTCCGGTGGGCGACCACGCAGATCGCGCCGATCGCCTTGCGGGCACTGGAACTGTCCGGGCTCGAACCGTCCGATGTGGACGTCCTGATCCCGCACCAGGCCAACCTGCGCATCGTCGAAGCCATCGCCAAGAAGCTGCGGGCCAAGGGCGCCCGCGAGGACATGATCGTGGCCGACGACATCAGGTACTCGGGCAACACCTCGTCCGCGTCCATCCCCCTCGCGCTGGACCACATGCGCAAGGCGGGCACCGCGAAGCCGGGCGACGTCGTGCTCGCCATCGGCTTCGGGGCCGGACTCTCCTACGCGGGCCAGGCCTTCATCTGCCCGTGATGAATACTTCCCCCGCGGGCACCGTGTCCGCGGGGCAGCCCAAAGCATCACCGAGAAGGGAACAACCAGTGGCAGACAACGCAGAGATCCTCGCCGGCCTCGCCGAGATCGTCGAAGAGGTCGCCGGTGTGGCGCAGGACGACGTGACCGCCGAGAAGTCCTTCGTGGACGACCTCGACATCGACTCCCTGTCCATGGTGGAGATCGCTGTTCAGGCCGAGGACAAGTTCGGCGTCAAGATCCCGGACGACGAGCTGGCGAACCTGAAGACCGTTGGCGACGCGGTGAACTACGTGTCGGCCAACTCCAAGTAAGTCCGACTTCTTGATTGGCGCCGACCTTGGGGAGACTCCAATGAGCAACATCGACGTCGTGATCACCGGGATGGGCGCGACCACGCCGCTCGGCGGGGACGTCGCGTCCACGTGGGACGGCCTGCTCGCCGGGGCGAGCGGGATCCGCCGCATCGAAGCCGACTGGGTCGACGAACTCGAGCTGCCGGTGAAGATCGGCGCCATGCTCGCCGTCGACCCGTCCGAAGTCCTGCCGCGGGTCCAGGCCCGGCGGCTGGACCGCTGTGAGCAGGTGGCGATCATCGCCGCCCGCCAGGCTTGGGCGGACGCGGGTTTCGAGCAGCCGACCGATGAGCATCAGGATGTGGAACCCGAGCGCCTCGGGGTGACCATCGGTACCGGTGTCGGCGGTCCGGTCACCCTGATCTCCCAGAACGACCTTCTGCACAAGCAGGGACTCCGCAAGGTCTCCCCGCTGACCGTGCCGATGCTGATGCCGAACGGCCCCGCCGCACACGTC
Organism: Amycolatopsis speibonae; assembly: GCF_042647925.1. Lineage (NCBI taxonomy): Bacteria > Bacillati > Actinomycetota > Actinomycetes > Pseudonocardiales > Pseudonocardiaceae > Amycolatopsis > Amycolatopsis speibonae. The sequence continues at coordinate 63,493 of NZ_JBHRWK010000168.1, read as the reverse complement.
GGGATCGACCTGAAGGCGCGTGCCGGTGTGCACTCGCCCGCGTCGGCCTGCGCGTCGGGCGCCGAAGGCATCGCCGCCGGCTTCGAGATGATCCGGTCCGGCCGGGCCGACGTCGTGGTCGCCGGTGGCGCCGAGGCGTGCATCCACCCGATCACCCTCGCCGGCTTCGCGCAGGCGCGGACGGTCTCGACCCGCAACGACGACCCGGCGAAGGCGTCCAGGCCGTTCGACGTGAACCGTGACGGTTTCGTCCTCGGCGAGGGTTCCGGTGTCGTGATCCTGGAGCGGGCGGACCGCGCCAGGGCCCGCAACGCGCGGATCTACGCGCGGCTGAGCGGGTACGGGATCACCTCGGACGCCTACCACATCACGGGCAACCACCCGGAGGGCGTCGGCCAGATCGCCGCCATGCGGCAGGCGATGACGATGGCCGGGGTCTCCCCTGCCGACGTCGGCCACGTCAACGCGCACGCGACGTCGACGGTCGTCGGCGACGTGGGCGAGGCGGCGGCGATCCGTAACGCCGTCGGCGAGCACGCCGTGGTGACCGCTCCCAAGGGCGCGCTCGGCCACCTGGTCGGCGGTGCGGGCGCGGTCGAGGGCATCGCCACGATCCTGGCGATCTACCACGGCCTCGTCCCGGCGACGCTGAACCTCGAGGACCTGGACCCGAAGGTGCAGCTCGACGTCGTCTCCGGTGAGGCGCGCAAGGTCGAGCTGGGCGCGGCGATCAGCAACTCGTTCGGTTTCGGCGGGCACAACACGGCTCTGCTGTTCACCCCGGCGGCCTGAGGCTGGTTGTAACTACGTGAAGGCCCCCTTCACTGCGTCTAGCGCAGTGAAGGGGGCCTTCACGTAGTTCGAGGCGCGCGCCTCAGGCTTCCGAGCGCTTCACCAGATGCCGCCCGATCCACCAGGCGGCCTCCACCAGCACGATCCCCACCCCGGCACACGCGAACGCCGAAAGCGTGTACGCGCTCACGCTCGGGTCCAGCGCGAAGAACTTCTGCGTGAACGGGATCAGGAACAGCGCGAGCGTCAGCACGACCATCCCGCCGATCAGCAGGATCTTCCACCACCGGTACGGCCGCGCGACGATCCCGAGCACCCACAGCGCGATCGTGATGAGCGTGATCAGCGCGGTCGTCCCCGCCTGGATCTTGTCCAGTTCGGACTGTCCGGATCCCTTGTACACCAGCAGGTAGCTCACGAACGTCGCCGCGGCGATGACCAGCCCGGCCGGGACGGCCATCCGCATCACCCGGCCGACGAAGCCGCTGCGGGCGCGTTCGTTGTTCGGCGCCAGCGAAAGCACGAAGGCGGGCAGGCCGATGGTGAACCACGCGGTGATCGTGATGTGCCGCGGCAGGAACGGGAACGGCACCTGCGCGATGCCGACCATCAGCGCCAGCAGTACCGAGTAGACCGTCTTGGTGAGGAACAGGTTCGAGACGCGCTCGATGTTGCCGATCACCCGCCGCCCCTCGGCGACGACGTGCGGCAGGGTGGCGAACTTGTCGTCCAGCAGCACGATCTGCGCGACCGCGCGGGTGGCCGGGCTGCCGGCGCCCATGGCGACACCGATGTCCGCGTCCTTCAGCGCGAGGACGTCGTTCACGCCGTCCCCGGTCATCGCGACGGTGTGGCCCTTCGACTGCAGCGCACCGACCATCGCGCGTTTCTGCAGCGGGGTCACGCGGCCGAAGACGGCGCGATTCTCCACGGTTTCGGCGAGCTTTTCGGCGTCGTCCGGCAGCTTCCGCGCGTCGACGGGCTTGTCCGCGCCCGGCAGGTCCAGGGTGCCCGCGACGGCACCGACCGAGATGGCGTTGTCGCCGGAGATGACCTTGACCGCGACGTCCTGGTGCGCGAAGAAGTCCAGAGTGTCCTTCGCGTCGGGGCGGACCTTCTGCTCCAGCACCACGAGCGCGACCGGTTCGATGTCGCCGGGGCCCTCGGCCGCGTCGACGGCCCGCTCGGCCCGGCCCAGCAGCAGGACGCGCAGACCGCGCGAGCCGATCTTCTCGGCCTCCGCGCGGTGCTCGCCCTCGGGCAGCAGGACGTCGGCCGCGCCGAGCACCCAGTCTCCGTCGGCACCGAACGACGCACCGCTCCACTTGCGCGCGGAGGAGAACGGCATGGTCGTGGAGACCCGCCAGCCCGGATCGATCCGGTGCGCCTCCGCGATCGCCTGCAGGCTCGCGTTCGGTCGGGGGTCGGCGGCGGCGAGCGCGGCCAGGACGTCGTCCACCGGGTGGCCCGGCGTGATCTCCCGGACCTCGGACAGCCGCATCGCGTTCTCGGTGAGCGTGCCGGTCTTGTCCGCGCACACCACGTCGACCCGGGCGAGTCCCTCGATCGCCGGGAGCTCCTGCACCAGGCACTGGCGCTTGCCCAGCCGGATGACGCCGACCGCGAGCGCGACGCTGGTCATCAGCACCAGGCCCTCGGGCACCATCGGCACGAGCGCCGCGACCATGCCGCGCAGCGCGTCCGGCCACGCCTGGTCGCCCGCGAGCTGGTTGTAGATGGTCAGCGCGCCCGCCGGGACGAGCAGGTAGGTGATGAACTTGAGGATCTTGTCGATGCCCTGCCGCAGCTCCGACTTCACCAGGGTGAACTTGCTGGCCTCCGCGGCCAGTTTCGCCGCGTAGGACTCGTCACCGATGACGTCCGCGCGGTAGGTGCCGCTGCCCGCGACGACGAAGCTGCCGGACAGCACCTTGTCGCCGGGCTGCTTGACCACCGGATCGGATTCGCCGGTCAGCAGCGACTCGTCGACCTCGAGCGCCTCGGCCGTCAGCGTCGGGCCGTCGACGACGATCTTGTCGCCGGGCCCCAGTTCGACGAGGTCACCGAGCACGACGTCTTCCGGGGCGATCTCGGCGCTCTTCCCGTCACGGCGGACTGTCGGCTTCGCCTGCCCGACGATGGCGAGCCGTTCCAGGGTCCGTTTCGCCCGGAGTTCCTGGATGATGCCGACCGCGCTGTTGACGATGATCAATCCGCCGAACAACCCGTCGATGAAGTACCCGGTCGACAGGATCAGTACGAACAGCACCCCGTAGATCGCATTGATCCGGGTGAAGACGTTCGCGCGGACGATTTCGCCGGTGGTCCGGCTGGTCTTCGTCGAGACCGTGTTGGTCTGGCCCGCGGCCACCCGCTGGGCGACCTCATCGCTGGTGAGCCCTCTCGAGGCGTCGGTCAGCACGGCCGGCTGGTCAATTGCCATGCCGGCGACTCTATTCGGCCCGGCCTTGCGCTCGCGTCAGCCTGGGGGACCATGTCGTCCCTTACTTCAGCATCTTTCGTGTTCGGGGTTCGTGCCGCCGTCGGTGGTGTCGACGCGCCATGACCCGTTCTCCAGCCGCAGTGGCAGCACCAGTCGCCAGCGGATGCATCCCTCCGGCAAGTACACCGGCGCGTCGTCGACTTCCTGTGTACTGGTGAAGGCGACGAGTACCCGGAGCGTGCTCGGCGCGCCCGGCTCGATGCGGTAGACGAGGATGGTGCCGTCCCGAGTGGACTGATAGTCCTTCTTCCACTCCGACGAGGTCTTGGTCTTGGCCCGTTCGCGGCTGACCACCGAAGTCCACTTCGGATAGTCGCGATCGTTGATGGAGTCGAAATACCCCTGCAGCACCTGCCGGACGCTCTGGTACTGCGGATGCGCGAAGACGTCGGGAGTCACCTCGACGGCACGCGAGCCGGGCTGCGCCTCCGGGGCGACCGACGTCGGCGACTCGCTGACGAGCGGTTCGGTGGGGGCGGCCTCCGGGCGGAGGTAGAGATCGCGTGCCAGCAGCCCGACGCCGACGGTCAGGGAGATCACGACCACGATGACGGGGATCAGCCACCGCTGACGGGAGAGGGGGCGAGGCTGGGCGGTCACCCTGAAAGGTTAGCCGCCCGCCTCTTCCGTCTTCACCCCGTCTACCCGACCTGGTGCAGCCAGGTGACCGGGGCGCCGTCGCCGGCGTGCCGGTACGGCTCGAGCGCTTCGTCCCAATTGGCGGCGAGGAGCTCGTCGAGCTTGTGCGCCAAGGATTCGCCGGCGCGAACCTTGCTCACGAGTGCTCGCAACTGGTCCTCGCCCACGACGATGTCGCCGTTGGCACTGGTCCTGCCGTGCCACAGGCCGAGGCCCGGCGCGAAGCAGAACCTCTCGCCGTCGACCCCCGCACTGGGCTCTTCGGTGACTTCGAACCTGATCATCGGCCACGCCTTGAGCGCGGACGCCAGCTTTCCGCCGGTGCCCGAAGGCGCACGCCAACCACATTCGGCGCGGAGCTGTCCTGGACTGGCGGGCTGCGCCGTCCACTTCAACTCGACTCGGGCACCAAGGGTGCCCGAAATAGCCCACTCGACGTGCGGACACACCGCAGACGGCGACGAGTGGACGTACACCACGCCACGGGTGTTGCCACGGGTGCTCACTGCTGACCTCCGCTACTCGACGAGGGGCGTCTTCCCCTACGACCTCGCGAGCTGCGCTGGTCAGGTGGCTCGTGCCGCCTCCCGGTACGCGTGAGCACATTGTGCACCCCAACTGTGCTGTTTGGCCACATGAACACCACAAGTCGCACCTGATTGGGACGCGGAACTCCTGCGAAGGCCCCCTTCTTTCGGCAGGGCAGGGAAAAAGATCCCGTTACGCGGGTTAACCCGGGGACGGCAATTGTGCCGCCCAGTCCGTGAAGGCCTCCTTGCCTACCTTGAGGGTAGGCAAGGAGGCCTTCACGGACTTGCGAAGCGGCTTGGCTCAGCCCTGGGCGCCGAGGGACTTGGCGGCGGCGAAGGTGTCCACCAGACCGGTGCCCTTGTCGAAGCTCGACGTGTACGGCCCTGCCGCCACGTACGGCGAGCCGTTCGTGAACTTGTACGCCGTTCCCTTGATCGCGGCCTCGATGTCACCCGGGCTCGCGTTCGGCGCCACCTGGAACAGCTGCGCGACGATCCCGGTGATCTGCGGAGCCGCCATCGAGGTCCCGCTGATCACGTTGTAGGTGGCCAGGTCCAGCAGTCCCGGACCGTTCTTGGGCTGCAGGCCCTGCGTGCAGATCGGCTGGGTGGGACGGCAGGACGAGAGGATGTTCTCCCCCGGCGCGGAAACGTCGGGCCAGGTCGCCTGGTCGGTCTTGAGGCCGCGCGAGGAGAAGTCGGAGACCGTGCCCTCGCGGGTGCCGGTCCCCAGGTCGTTGGACGACGCCACCGAGAGCACACCCGGCGTCTGGTCCTGCCCCGGCGGGTTGGAGAGGTTCGCCGAGCCGTCGCCGCCGTCGTTCCCGTTCGCCCACACCGTGACGACGCCTTCCGCGGCGAGCGCGCGCTGCAGCTTCACCGTCGCCGAATTCGGGTCGAAGCCGCCGCCTCCGCTGGGGCCGTAGGAGTTGTTGGTCACCTTGATCGGCGGGCACACCGACGCCGCGACACCCGCGCCGCAGGGCGCCTTGTGGTTCTCCAGCACCCAGTTCAGCGCCGCGTCGGTGCCGAGCACGAGCAGCGCCGCCCCGGTCGAGACGGAGACGATCTTCGAGCCCGGCGCCGAGCCGCCGACCTTGGTGCCGTCGGTCAGCGTCACCTGGTTCCCGGCGGCGATACCGGTGACGTGCGTGCCGTGGCCGCCGAGGGAGAGAGTGTCGGTGTCGACGACGGTCGGGAGGTCGACGATGCAGTCGGTAGCCGTGCCGTCGAGGCAGAGACTCTTGAGACTGCGCACCACCCGTGTCTTGCCGTCGGCGCCCTTGAACGCCGGATGCGTCGGGTCGACGCCGGTGTCGATGATCGCGACGGAGACGCCCCTGCCGTCCACCGGAGTGCCACCGGCGTCCTTGAGCTGAGTCTGTGTCTGCAGGCTCCGGGTCGCCGTGGTACCGGCGCTGCCGTGTGCCTTGAGCTTCTCGTTGCCTTCGACGTAGGTGACTCCGTCGGCCTCGCGGACCGCGCGCACCTGATCGGCGGTCCCGCGGACGGCGACGACGCCGATCTTGCCGAACGAGGTGATCTTCGTGAGCCCGGCTCCGCGGGCGGCGCGTTCGGCGGTGGCGACGTCGTCGGCGTGCACGAGCGCGGTCACCCCCGCGGCGCCGGTGACGGCCGAGAGCAGACGGGAGAGTCCGGGGGCGACGGGTGCGAGCGGTCCCGCGGCCTGCGCGGGGACCATCCCCGCGGCCGGGACGGCGAGCAGGGCGACGACGAGTGCGGCGCGTCGACGCCAGGGGCGAGATACGGCCATGACGTTTCTCCTGGTGACAGGGGACAAAGGAGCAGTGACCTACCAACGAGTAATACCCGGACGGGTGACGGCGCTCACGTCGATGACAACTTCTCGGAGCAACATCACCGTGCCTACCTGCGACGTGTCGCCCCGTTGGTCCAGATGGAGGCGCTACTTTGTGCATCGAGACCGACGAGATGGGGAGGGTTCGGTGCGACTCGTTCGCCTCGCTCAACAGCCGTCCCGGGTGGCCGAGGACGTCCGCGCCGCGCTGGCCTCACTCGGCCGGGGCAGCAACGTCGTGGGCGGGATCGCCCTGGTAGGCGCCAGCCCGGTCGAAGGAAGGCCCGTCGAGGCCGTCGTCGTGATGCCGAAGGGCGTCCTGATCGTCATCGGCGTCGACCTGCCCGACCCGGCACTGAAACTCGAAGCCCCGCTCGGCGGGCCGTGGAAGGCCGACGGCTGGCCGCTGGTCCACGGGGACACCTCGATCAACCCGGCCACCGACGCGCTCTCGCTGTCCGCGGCGTGCACGCACAAGATCGCGGACGTCGCACCCGGCGCCGGGCCGATCGGCACGATCATCGCCGTCGGCCCCTATGTGGAGACGGTCGATCAGCCCGCCGCGGACCTCGCCGGCTCGGTCCGGGTCCTCTACCCGACGGCGACGACGATGCTCGCCGCGACGGTCTCGCTGGCCACCGCGGCCCGGCCCCGCTCGGTCCAGCAGGCGCGGGAACTGATCGCCGCGCTCGCCCCGGACGCGCCGCCGATGCCCGAAGAGATGTTGCTCGGGGAAGGGTTCAGCGCCTATTCCGACGACGAGCCGACCGTGATCCGCGAGAACCCGCTCGTCGCGATCGCCCCGACGGTCCCGGTGCAGCATCCGGGGAAGGGGAAAAGACCGGCGAAACCGGCCGTTCGCCCGGTCAAAGCCGCTCCGCCCGTTCGGCCCGTCCCGCCGGTTCAGCCCGCTCGGCAGGCCGTCGCCGCGAATCCCGTTCCGCCGGTCCGACAGGCCCCGCCACCGGCGGCGGCCGCTCCCGCCGCGGCCCCCGCTCCGGCTCCCGCCGAACCGGCCCCGAAGGCACCGCACCAGTCCAAGACGGTGAAATGGCTCCCGCTCGCCGCGATCGGCCTGCTCATCGTGCTGCTGGTCGCGGCGATCAGCGTGGCTTCCGGCGGTGACGACACCGCGGCCACGCAGACTCCCCCGCCGCCGACCGCGGAGACCAGTCCCCCGCCACCGAGCAGCAGCGCGGTGGAGAACATCCAATTCACCTCGCGGGCGTCGGCCGCCGACCAGAAATGCGCGTCGCACGCGTACGGCGACGTCCAGTCGAGTCTTCAGCGGACGAGTTGCTCCGCGGTGAAACGGGCCAGTTTCGCCAGTTCCATCGACGGCCGGGCCGCCGCGGTCACGATCGCCGTCGTCGATTTCCCGAACGCCGAACAGGCCACCGCGTTCAAGGCCGCCGCCGACACCCCCGGCGGTGGCGGCATCCTCGACGTCGCCACCGAGACCAACCAGTGGCAGGGCGACGTCCCGGTGTTCGAGAGCGCCGCATACCAAAGCCACCTGGACGGGAATTCGGTCCGGCTGGTCCAGGTGGTGTGGGTGCCGGGACCGTCCACTCCGGACGATCCCAGCCTGGTCCGGGGCGCGAAGGCCGCCCTCGAACTCCCGGTCAACGGCTAGAGGCCGTATGCCTCCAGCAGGCGCAGCCACACCTCGCTGATCGTCGGGAACGACGGGACGGCGTGCCACAGCCGTGACAGCGGGACCTCGCCCACGATCGCGATCGTCGCCGAGTGCAGCAGTTCGGAGACGTCCTGCCCGACGAAGGTCGCGCCGACGAGGACACCGCGTTCGGTGTCGACGACGATCCGCGCTTTGCCCGCGTAACCGTCGGCGTGCAGCGACGAACCGGCGACCGCGATGTCGATGTCGACGACGCGGTGCGGCTTGCCCTCCTCGGGTCCGGCGAGCCCGACCGAAGCGACCTCCGGATCGGTGAAGACGACCTGCGGGATGGCGTGGTGGTCTGCCGTGGCGCTGTGCGCGCTCCACGCGGCGGAGTCGACCGGCTTGCCCGCGGCCTGTGCGGCCACCGAGTCCCCCGCGGCCCGGGCGGCGTACTTGCCCTGGTGGGTCAGCGGTGCCCGGCCGGTGACGTCCCCGACGGCGAACAGCCAGTCACCGTCCACAGCGGACACACGGCCGTTGTCGTCCGTCGTGAGCGGCGCGCCCGCTTCGAGCCCCAGCGTCTCGACGCCGAGCCCGTCGGTCGCCGGGCGGCGGCCGGTGGCGACGAGCAGTTCGTCGACGAGCAACCGGTCACCACCCTTCAAGGCCAACTCCTTACCACCGTCCACAGCGGACACGGAGTCGAGACCAGAGCCGGTGTGCACGGTCACCCCGACTTCGCGGAGTCCCGCGATGACGGCGTCGCCCGCGAAATCCGGCAGCCGGGGCAACGGACGCGCCCCCGAGATGATCAGGTGGACTTCGGCGCCGAGGGTCGCGAAGGCCTGCGCCATTTCGACGCCGACGACACCGCCGCCCAGGACGCCGAGCCGGCGCGGGACCGCTTCCGCCGAGGTCGCCTCTCGCGAACCCCAGGGGGAAATGGTGTCGAGCCCAGGGATCGACGGCGTCCGCGGGACACTGCCGGTGGCGACGATCACGGCGTGCCGCGCGGTGAGCACGTCACCGCCGTCGACCGTGACCTCCCGCTCACCGGTGATCCGGCCGTGCCCGCGGATCGGGGCGATCCCGACCCCTTCGGCCCACTTCACCTGTCCGGTGTCATCTCCCTTGCCGGTGAACCAGTCCCGGCGCGCGAACACCTCGGCGGGGTCGACCGCGTCGCCGACCGGGACGCCGGGGACCCGTTTGGCGGCGGCGAGGAGGTTCCCCGGCCGAAGCAGTGCCTTGCTCGGAATGCAGGCCCAGTAAGAACATTCGCCGCCGAAACGTTCATGTTCGACGAGGGCGACCTGAAGACCGCCGCGGGCGGCCCGTTCGGCGGCGACCTCGCCGACCGGGCCGCCTCCGATCACGATCACGTCAAAAGTCTGTGCTGACATGCATTCAGCGCACACCACCGCGCAGCTTCGCGCAACCTGCCGCTATCCTCGTGTCGCTGCGTGAGTCATCAGCCGCGGGTTCAGGGTTCACCGTGCCGGTTACGCAGTAGAACGATCGAGCGCGGGAGGTTTTTTCATGGCCAGGAACACTGCTGTGCATTTGCTGGACGATCTGACCGGCGAGGCGGCCGAAGAAACGGTCGCTTTCGGTTTGGACGGAATCGCTTACGACATCGACCTTTCGGCCGACAACGCCGGCGCACTCCGGGAAATCCTGAGTGCCTATGTGGAGAACGGCCGCCGGATCGGTGGACGCAAACTGCGGCCGCGGGTCGTGCAGCGCCCCAAGGGCGCGCGGGTGTCGAAGTCGACCCCGAAGACCGCGGCCACCGCCGCGAAGGCCGAGGCGAAGCCGGCCGCGAAGCCGGGCCGCAAGCCCGCCGCGAAGGGTGTCGCCGGCCGCAAGCCCGCCGCCGCCAAGAAGGCCGCCGCCCCCAAGGTGGAAGCCAAGGCTCCCGCCAAGACCACGGCGAAAGCCACCGCGGCCAAGGCGAAGTCGACCCGTGGCGCGGCTGCGAAGACCACCGCGGCCAAGGCTCCGGCCGGTCGCGCGAAGGCCGCCGCCGCGGCGAAGACCCCGGCCAAGGCAGCGCCGAAGACCACCGCCAAGACGACGGCCGCGAAAGCCGCCCCGAAGGCCGCGGCCGCGAAGACGACCGCCGCCAAGGCAGCGCCGAAGACCGTCGCCAAGGCGCCGGCGAAGAAGGCGGCCGAGCCGAAGAAGACCACGCGCGGCTCCCGCAAGGTGCCCGCCGTCACTTTCTCGGCCACCGAAAAGTAGTTCATCGAAAAAGGCCCTTTCGCGATTTTCGCGAAAGGGCCTTTTTCGTTTCAGCTCATTTGCGCTGAGCGCCTTCGGAATGCCATTCCGGATAGTGGTACCTCGTGTGCCGGAGCGAGCCGTGCCACTCCCGCTCCCGCGCCGACGGCTTCCGGGTGGTGAGTTCACCCAGTTGCGCGGCCGCCGCGAGGCGGACCGCGGCCGTGACTTCGGCAACACCTTTACGCAGGCCGTGCTCGGCGAGCGACGCGACCTGGCTCCGGTGGGAGTCGAGCGGACGGGGATCCGCGGGTGCCGAAGTGAGGTACCGGCCGACCCGCTCGGCCGCGGTCGAAACGAGCAGGGTGGAATGCGCGAGCAAGCCCGTTCTCGTCCGGAACACGGCGAAACCGCACAGCTTCGAGTCACCGACGAACAGTCCCCGATCACCGAGCCGCGACGGCAGCCCGAGCTCGGCCACCGTCGCCGTCATCAGTTCCCCGAGCGCTTCGAGCGGTTTGACGGCTTCTCCGGACAGCCCGAGTCCCGGCAGGACAAGGGTGATGTTGAGATTGCCGGGATCGTGGAACACCGTGCCGCCGCCGCTGGCCCGGCGCAGCACCGGAACCCCGTCGCTCGCACAGACATCCGCCTTGACCTCGCGTTCGATCTTCTGCCCCCGCCCCACGACCACACTGTCGGTGTTGCGCCAGATCCACAGGACCGGCGCCTCCGGTGCGGCTCGCAGGAGGGCTTCGTCGAACGCGAGGTTGTCGGCCGGGTCGTCGAACGCGGCGACGACTTCCGAGGGGCCGGTCACAGTGCTTTGAGTTCCTCCACGATCTCGCCCACCGACGATTTGGCGTCGCCGAAGAGCATGCTTGTCTTCGCATCGTAGAAGAGCTCGTTGTCGATGCCGGCGAAGCCCGAGCTCATCGAGCGTTTGAGCACGATCACCGACCGGCTGTGGTTCACCTTGAGGATCGGCATCCCGTAGATGGGCGAGCCCGGATCGGTCTCCGCGGCCGGGTTCGTGACGTCGTTCGCGCCGATCACCAGCGCGACGTCGGTCTGGGCGAACTCGGAGTTGATCTCGTCCATTTCCTTGAGCTGCTCATACGGGACGTCGGCCTCGGCGAGGAGCACGTTCATATGCCCCGGCATCCGGCCCGCCACCGGGTGGATGGCGTAGGCGACCGTGATCCCCTTGGCCTCCAGCAGCTTCGCCATCTCGCGGACCACGTGCTGCGCCTGCGCGACGGCCATGCCGTAACCGGGGACGACCACGACCTTGTTCGCGTACGCCATCTGGATCGCGGTGTCGGACGCGCTGGTGCTGCGGACCGGCCGGACCTCGCCGGACCCGCCGCTCGTGACCGTCGTGCCGCCGCCGAACCCGCCGGCGACGATGGCCGGGATCGACCGGTTCATCGCCTTCGCCATCAGATTCGTCAGGATCGAACCCGAGGCGCCGACGATCATGCCCGCCACGATCAGCGCGGTGTTGTCGAGCGCGAGACCCATGGCCGCGGCCGACAGACCGGTGAGCGCGTTCAGCAGGGAGATCACGACCGGCATGTCCGCGCCGCCGATCGGCAGCACGACCACCACGCCGAGCACGCCCGCCGCGACGAGCAGCCCGATCATCAGCAGTTCGGCGCTGCCGCCGGTGGCGATGACGACCGCGAAGACGATCGCGGCGACCAGCACCAGCGCGTTCACCGGCTGCTGCAGCTTGCCCAGGGTGATCGGGCGGCCGGAGATGAGTTCCTGCAGTTTCCCGAACGCGATGTTCGAGCCCCAGAAGGACACCGAACCGACGACCGCGGCGAACAGCGACGCGATCGCGACATACGCCGGCTCGTGCGCGTAGCCCTCGGTGGTGCGGAACTCGACCCACGCGATGAGCGCGACCGCCCCGCCGCCGACGCCGTTGAACAGCGCCACCATCTGCGGCATCGCGGTCATCTTCACCTTGCGCGCGGACGGCACGCCGACGGCCACACCGATGCCGACGCCGAGGGCGATCAGCAGCCAGTTGGTCATCCCCGGTGTCAGCAGCGTCGCGATCACCGCGAGGCCCATGCCGACCGCGGCGATCCAGTTGCCGCGGACCGCGGTGCGCGGACCGGTCAGGCCCATCAGGCCGTAGATGAACAGTGCGAAGGAAATGATGTAGAGGACGGCGATGAAGGTCGTCACTTGTCACCACCGTCTTCCGGCTTCTTCGCCTTGAACATCGAGAGCATCCTGTCGGTGACGAGGAAGCCGCCGACCACGTTGATCGTGCCGAAGGCGATCGCGATCACCAGCAGGATCTTGTTCAGTACGCCGTCGACCCCGAGGCCGAGCACGATCAGCCCGCCGAGCAGGACGATGCCGTGGATGGCGTTGGTGCCCGACATCAGCGGGGTGTGGAGGGTGTTGGGCACCTTCGAAATGACGGTGAAGCCCACGAATCCGGCGAGTACGAGGATCGCCAAGCTGCCTACGAGCATCACTCGCCTCCTTCTTCGCCGGAAACGCCGGCCCCGGCCACACAGGCCCCGGCGACGATCTCGTCGGAGAAGTCGAGCGCGAGCTTCCCCTCCTTGTCGACGAGCAGTTCCAGCAACTCGGTGACGTTGCGCGCGTAGAGCTCGCTGGAATGCGCGGGCATCTCCGCCGCGAGGTTGAGCGGCGAGCAGATGGTGACGTCGTGCTCGACGACCTCCTCGCCCGGTTTCGTCAGTTCGCAGTTGCCGCCGGACTCGCCGGCGAGGTCGACCACGACACCACCGGCGGGCATCCCCTTCACCGCGTCGGCGGTGACGAGGGTCGGCGCCTTGCGGCCGGGGACGAGCGCGGTGGTGATCACGACGTCGTACCTCGTGATCGCCTCGGTCAGCCTGCGTTGCTGTTCGGCCTTCTCCTCATCGGTCAGCTCGCGGGCGTACCCGCCTTCGCCGGCCGCCTCGATGCCTAGTTCGAGGAACTTCGCGCCGAGCGACTTCACCTGCTCGCCGACCTCGGGCCGGACGTCGTACCCGGTGGTCTGCGCGCCGAGCCGTTTCGCCGTCGCCAAGGCCTGCAGCCCGGCGACGCCCGCGCCGAGCACGAGCACCTTCGCCGGTGGCACCGTCCCTGCCGCGGTGGTGAGCATCGGGAAGAACCGCGTGAGTTTCTCCGCGGCCAGCAATACCGCGCGATAGCCCGCGACACTGCTCTGTGACGACAACGCGTCCATCGCCTGCGCACGGGAGATCCGCGGGATCGCCTCGACGGCGAAGGCGCGGACGCCCGCCGATTCGAGTGCCGCGATCCCCTCGGGGTCACCCCGTGGATTCAGGAAGCCGATGAGAATGGTGCCCTGTTTGAGCTTCGCGACTTCGGCCGCGCTCGGAGGCGCCACCTTCACCACGATGTCGGCATCCCACGGATCGCCGATCACCGCGCCCGCCTGCTCGAAGGTCTCGTCGGCGAGGAGCGCGCCGGCGCCCGCGCCGGGCTCGACCACCACCCGCAGTCCGCGTCCGGAGACGCGCTCGATGAGTTTCGGTACCAGCGCGATGCGGCGTTCGCCTTGTCCGGTTTCCCGGACAACACCGACCGTGAGCTGCTCGTTTTCTGCCGCCACAGGCGACCTCCTCGCTGGAGAGGACCACACGAACCCGCACTGTTTACCACGTCCGACCGACAACTTTCCTGGCTGAACGTATCCGGACGGCATCTTTCCGTGACATCGCTCATCACGATCGATCCAGCCATCGATCCAGGTGCGCGATGTCATAAGGGGTCCCCTCAGGACACATTTCGTCCTATGGGGACCCCTCATGACACTTACGGAGCAACGGCTTCCCGGATCACGGAACGCTGCGCCAGTTCGGCACCCCCAGAAAGATCAACCGCAGCCGCCGTTCGGCCGTGCGGACGATCTCGTCGTCACGCGAAGGTGTTTCGAGCAACTCCAGCACCGTCGTGAGCATGGTCGTCACGATCAGGTCGGCGAGCAGGTGCAGATCCTCGGTCAGCCATTCGCGGAGGTTGTCGAACCGCGCGAGGTCGACGGCGAGTTCGCTGACGAAGAGCTTGAGTTCGAAGCCGATCGCCTGCCGGACCGGGCCGGTGCCGCCGTAGCGCTCCCTGGTCAGGAAATGGAAGTGGGCCTCGTGCGCCCGCACGTGCTCGCGCAGGATGCGCACGGACGTCCGGATCATGTCGTTGTAGGCCGCGGGCCTCGTGCGCGCCGAGCGGATCATCGTGCGCAGGGTGCGCATCGACTCCTCGACGAGCGCCACCCCGAGTTCGTCCATCGAGGCGAAATGGCGGTAGAACGCCGTCGGCACGATCCCGGCCTGCTTCGCCACCTCGCGCAGGCTCAGTCCGGAGAACCCGCGTTCCGCCACCAGGTCCAGCGCCGCGTCCAGCAGCGCCTGCCGGGTGCGCTGTTTGCGCTCCTGCCGGGAAACGGGCTCTGTTGTCACGACGGTCAGCGTAATCGCCTCCGCGCTATCACCCACGTCACATCGCCGTCCTCTCGCGTTGACAAGCGGGACCATCGCCACTTCACTGTTGAGTGTACAAGCGTTCACTGAAATTGGGAGAAAGTGATGACGGCACTGGTACCGCGCAGGGCCAGACGGCTGGCCTCGCTGGCCGAGGCCCTGCTCACGCCCCACGGAATGGACCGCTACCTCGAACTCGTCGACCCGATGCTGGTCCGCCGCGAGATCCGCGGCCTGGTCACCGACGTCCGGCGGCAGACATCCGACACGGTCACGCTGACCGTCCGGCCGAGCCGGGCCTGGCGGGGTTTCGCCGCGGGCCAGTACGTGCGGGTGACCGTCGAGATCGACGGCGTCCGCCGGACCCGTTGCTACTCACCCGCCGGTTCGGAGCACGACGGCACACTGGAACTGACCATCAAGGCCGACCCGCAGGGCCTCGTCTCGCGGCATCTGAACCGCACGATCACCACGGGTTCGGTCCTCGGACTGTCCACTGCGGACGGTGAGTTCACCCTGCCGTCGCCGAGGCCCCGGCGGATCCTCCTGGTGAGCGGCGGGAGCGGGATCACGCCCGTCCTGTCGATGCTGCGCACGCTGGCGGACGAGAAGTACGAGGGCGACCTCGCCTTCCTGCACTACTCCAACGGCGCCGAAGACGCGCTCTACCGCCCCGAGCTCGCCGACCTCGCCCGCCGCCTGCCCGGCCTGCGGGTGGTACACGCGTTCACTCACGCGAAAACCGGCGGCGACCTGCACGGGTTCTTCTCGAAGGAACACCTCACGGACGCCGTGCCGTGGTATCCCGACGCCGCGACCTTCCTCTGCGGTCCGAAGCCGCTGATGGATTCGGTCCGGGAGGCGTTCGAGGCCGACGGGCTCGGCGCACATCTGCACACCGAGGAGTTCACGCCGCCGGCACTCACCTTCGACACCGAGAACGCCGAAGGACAGGTCCGGTTCGCGCGCAGCGGCCGCGAGTTCGAGAACTCCGGGAAACCGCTTCTGGAGCAGGCCGAAGACGCCGGGCTGAGCCCGGAACACGGCTGCCGGATGGGCATCTGCTTCTCCTGCACCCAGGTCAAGACCTCCGGCTGCGTGCGCAACGCCAAGACCGGTGAGACCTCCAGCGAAGAGAACGAAGAGATCCAGCTCTGCATCTCCGTCCCGGTCGGGGACGTCGAGATCAACGCTTAGAAAGGAGCCAGTCATGACGGGCTTGCAGGACAAGCTGACCCCGGCGCAGGTCGAGGAGTTCGGCCGCGAAGTGGACGAGATCCGGCAGCGGATCGTCGCCGACCTCGGACAGGTCGACGTCGACTACATCCACAACATCATCAAGACCCAGCGCGCGCTCGAAGTCGCGGGCCGCGGGCTGCTGTTCGCCGGGTTCTTCCCGCCCGCGTGGATCGCCGGCGTGACCGCGCTTTCGGTGGCGAAGATCCTCGACAACATGGAGATCGGCCACAACGTCATGCACGGCCAGTACGACTGGACGCGCGACCCGGCGCTGAGCTCGCAGAAGTTCGAGTGGGACAACGTCGCCCCCGCCGAGAACTGGCGCCACTCGCACAACTACATGCACCACACGTACACGAACATCCTCGACAAGGACCGCGACATCGGTTACGGCGTCCTGCGGATGGACCCCGCGCAGAAGTGGAATCCGTACTACCTGGGCAACCCGGTGTACGCGACGCTGCTCGCGCTGTTCTTCCAGTGGGGCGTCATGCTGCACGACCTCGAGTTCGACCGCATCGTCAAGGGCGAGCGCAAGTGGTCGGACAACAAGGAGGTCGGCCTGAAGATGCTCAAGAAGGCCGGTCGCCAGGTCGGCAAGGACTACGTGCTCTTCCCGCTGCTGACCGGTCCGCTCGCGCCGCTGACCTTCCTCGGCAACGCCACCGCGAACCTGACCCGCAACCTGTGGGCGTTCTCGATCATCTTCTGCGGGCACTTCCCCGCCGACGTCGAGAGCTTCACCGAGGAGGAGACCGAGAACGAGTCGCGGGGCCAGTGGTACCTGCGGCAGATCCTCGGCTCGGCGAACATCACCGGCGGCAAGCTCTTCCACGTCATGACCGGGAACCTCTCGCACCAGATCGAGCACCACCTGTTCCCGGACATCCCGGCACGCCGCTACCCGGAGATCGCGGGCGAGGTGCGGGCGATCTGCGAGAAGTACGGCCTGCCGTACAACACCGGCCCCCTGCACAAGCAGCTGTTCTCGGTGGCCAAGAAGATCGTGAAACTGGCCATGCCCTGGAACGGTGAACCCCGCACTCCCGCTACCGTGGAGAGCGACAAGACCCTCCGAGCGGCTTAAGGTGTCTGACATGGTCGGTCAGTTCGAAAGCACCAAGGACGTGGTCCAAGAGGTCACCGAATCCGCGGCCACCCACATCGGCAACATCGCGACGATCATCACCGGCGCGATCCGGGACATCGCCCGCGAGACCGGCGACTGGCTGACGGACGTCATCGAGATGCGCGAAGCGTCCCAGCGGGCGCAGGCGGACGAAGAGCACCGCGAAGACTAGGGAAACCTGGATGGGCACGAGGCGGGTGGTCACGGCAAGGTGAAGCCGTGACCACCCGCCTCGTCCCGCGTGTCCTCGGCGCACAGCTGAGCCGCGCGTACTGGGCGGAGCTGGCGTGGGTGCTCATCGGCGCGCCGCTGACGCTGGTGTTCGTCGCGCTCGTCGTCGTCGGCCTGTTCCTCGGGATCGGCCTGAGCCTGCTCACCGTCGGGCTGCCGGTGCTCATCGGGGTCGTGGCGGGCGCGCGGCTGATCGGCGCCGCGCACATCGGCCTGGCGCGTACCCTGCTCGGGACGACGGTCACCCCGCCCGCCCGGCCCGAGCTGCGGCCGGGTCTGTGGAACGGGGTCAAGAGCAAGATCGGCGATCCGATCGGCTGGCGGTCGATCGCCTACCTGGTGATCCGGCTGCCGCTGTCGTTGATCGAGTTCTTCCTGGTCGCGATCCTGTTCGTGTACGCCGTGAGCACGCTGACGTACCCGCTTTTCTGGCTCACCCTGAACGGGGAGGCCATGCCGGCGTTCGACCTCCATGTCGACGCCTGGCCCCTCACCCTGCCGCTCGCCCTCACCGGGCTGGCCATGCTGCTGGCGATGCCGTGGGTGGTCCACGGCCTGACCGAGTTCGACCGCCTGCTGGTGCGCGGGGTCCTCGGTGCGGAGGACCTCTCCAAACGGGTGCGCGACCTCGAACGCAGCCGGGCGGCCGCCGTCGACGACGCGACGTGGCGGCTGCGGCGGATCGAACGCGACCTGCACGACGGCGCGCAGGCCCAGCTGGTGGCGCTGGCGATGAAGCTCGGCATCGCGAAGGACGAACTCTCCGGCGGCGGCGACATCGACCAGGTCACCACCCTGGTCACCGCCGCGCACGCCAACGCGAAACAGGCACTGGTCGAACTGCGTGACCTCGCCCGCGGCATCCACCCCGCCGCGCTCGACGCCGGTCTCGACATCGCACTGTCCACTTTGGCCGCGGGCTCGGGCATCGACGCGCGGATCAGCGTGGACCTGCCGAGCAGGCCGTCGCCGTCGATCGAGACCATCGCCTACTTCACCGTCGCCGAACTCCTGACCAATGCCGCCAAACACACTTCCGCCGCGATCGAGGTCGACGTGGGTATCGTCGGTGACGCCTTGCGGCTCGTGGTGCGCGACGGCGGCGAAGGCGGGGCCCTGCCGGAACGCGGTGGAGGGCTCGCCGGGATCGCCGAGCGGCTCGCGACGGTGGACGGCAGGCTCGACATCGACAGCCCTCCTGGAGGGCCTACGGTGATCGGCGCGGAAATACCATTACGGAAATAGGACATGGGGGGCGGCGTGCGCGTCGTGATCGCGGAGGATTCGGCCATCCTTCGGGCGGGGCTCGTCGAGCTGCTGAACCTTCGGGGGCACGAGGTCGTCGCGGCCGTCGCCGACGGCGACAGCCTGTGCGCGGCGGTGCGCGAGCATCTGCCGGATGTGTCCATTGTGGACATCCGGATGCCGCCGACGCACACCGACGAAGGGCTGCGCGCGTCGATCACGCTGCGCGCGGAACTGCCGGGGTGCGCGATCCTGCTGTTCTCGCAGTACGTCGAGACGCAGTACGCGACGGAACTCCTGGCCGACCGCGCGGGCGGTGTCGGCTACCTGCTGAAGGACCGCGTCGCGGAGGTGTCGGACTTTCTCGACGCGCTTCGGCGGGTCGCCGACGGTGAGACCGTGCTCGATCCGGAAGTGGTCAGCCAGCTCTTCACCGCCACCCGGAAGACGGACGCGCTCGCCGGGCTCACGCCGCGGGAGCGGGAGGTGCTGGGCCTGATGGCGGAGGGGCGGTCGAACTCGGCGATCGCCGCGGCGCTGTTCCTTTCGGCCGGCTCGGTGGAGAAGTACGTTTCGAGCATCTTCGGGAAGCTGGCGCTGCCACAGTCCGAAGGGGACAACCGGCGGGTTCTCGCCGTGCTGCGTTACCTGGAGTCTTGAGGCGAGCCGGGCCCCTAGGCGACGCAAAGTCCGTGAAGGCCTCCTTGCCTACCCTGAGGGTAGTGAAGGAGGCCTTCACGGACATCTTGTCCGATGTGGACTCTCGCCGGGGCCGGCATGGGTGTTGTGAAGGGCTGGCGCTGTCAGGGCGGACGGACGGAGGCAGGGGTGACCCTGCACGCCTCACCGAGGTTCGGCAGGGACCCCGGCCGGCTCCGGCAGGCAAAGCTGCACCCACGCGACATCCCGCCAGGCCCCGTGCTTGTACCCGATCCGCCGGTACGTCCCCACCGGCTCGAATCCCAGCGCGCGATGCAGTCCGGCGCTCGCGTCGTTCGGCAGCACCATCCCCGCGCAGAAGTTCCGGAACCCGCGCGACGCCAGTTTGTCCAGCAGCGCCTGATAGAGCGCGCGGCCGCCACCGGTCCTCCGGCGGCCGAGCTCCAGATAGACGCTGACCTCGCATGACCAGCGATATGAAGGACGACCGCTGAAGGGCCCTCCGTAGGCATAGCCCGCGACGCGGCCTTCGTCGTCTTCGAGCACGAGCCAAGCATGGGATCGCTGCGCCTTGGCGATGCGCTCGGCCATCTCGTCGGGCTTGGGCGGCTCGGTCTCGAACGAGATCGCCGTGTCGGTTACGTACGGCGCGTAGATCCCCGCGCACGCCGTCGCGTCGGCTTCCGTCGCCTCCCTGATCACCATGGCGACCATAGTAACCGATGTTGCCACTATAGTGAGCAGCATGTCGGATCCCTTGTCCGCGTCGCTCGCCGCGACGCTCCAGTCCGCGAGGCTCGACCAGAACCTCTCGGCCAACGCCCTCGCCGAGTCCTCGGGCGTGTCCAGGGCGATGATCGGCAAGATCGAACGGGGTGAGGCGCAGCCGACGGCCGTCCTGCTCAGCAGGCTTTCCGCCGCGCTCGGGATGACGTTGTCCGAGCTGATCGCCCGCGCCGAACACGGCGATCGGCGGCTCGCGCGCGCGGCCGATCAGCCGACCTGGACCGACCCCGACACCGGCTATGTGCGCCGAGCGGTGTCACCGTCGCTCGGCGGGCCGCTGGAACTGGTCGAGGTCGTGCTGCCCGCGGGCGCCGAAGTCGCCTTCCCCGCCCACACCTACACGCTGACCCACCATCAGATCTGGGTACTCGACGGGCATTTGCGCTTCCGCGAGGGCGACGTCGACCACGAACTCGACGCGGGCGACTGCCTGCAGCTCGGCACTCCGCAGCAGTGCGCCTACGTCAACCCGACCGGCGAGCCGGTCCGATATCTGGTCGCCCTCGCCCGGCGGCACGCCTGATACTCGGGCGATGGATTCCCTGGCCCTCACCTACATCGCGGCGAAAGCGCGCGGCGGGCACGAGGCAGGGCTGCCGGTGACCCCGCACTTCCATCCCGCCCGATCCACAGTGGACGGACGCGCGGTACTGGCGGCGATGGCCGAGGACGGCTTCTACCGCAACCAGTTCGAAACCGGGACGAGCAACGGCGGACTGACCGCGCACCCCGGCGGAGACCGCCGGCATTGGGAGAGCCGGATGTTCGGCGGCGCCTACGACGTCTTGCTATCCGGACAGTGTGCCGCGTCCGGCGGATTTCGGTTACGGCACCACGGTTTCGACACTGATCGCACTGGCCGAGCGAGACGACGTCGAAGCCCTCGTACTCGACCCGAGTCACCGCGGCACCGACGTCGGAAAGGCCGCGCTCCGGCTGGACTGTCCGGTCGAATGGCATCCGGGATTCCGCCTGACGACCGAAGAACTCGAACGGCACCCCGCGTACCGCGGTCCCGAATTCGTCGAACTCGGGATGACGCTGGCCGAAGGCGGCTACCTTGATCCGCAAGCTCTCAAACGCGTCTGGCACTACGTGGCCCGCTTCGGGGCACTACCGTGACGGGCATGTATTCCACGGAGATCGAGGTGCGCACCGGCAGCGTGGCCGTGGTGCACGACCTGACCAAGGACGCCGAGACCTTCCTGCGCGACGCGGACGCCGAGGACGGGATCCTGCACGTCTTCGTCCCGCACGCGACGTCCGGGCTGGCGATCCTCGAGACCGGCGCGGGCAGCGACGAAGACCTGCTCGCCGCGCTCGACGACCTGCTCCCCCGCGACGGCCGATGGCGGCACCGGCACGGCAGTCCCGGTCACGGCCGTGACCACGTCCTGCCCGCGCTGCTGCCGCCGTTCGCGACGATCCCGGTGCTCGGCGGCGTGATGACGCTGGGCACCTGGCAGTCGGTCTGCCTAGTGGACACCAACCTGGACAACCCGGTCCGGCGCGTCCGCTTCAGTCTTCTCGAGGGCTGACCGGCCCGGCCACAGCGCTAGCGCCAGCCCTGCCGCGAGCAGCCCGGCGAGCACCCAGACCCCGGTCGCGACGTCCGGCGCGCCGGGCACCCCCTGCAGCAGGCTCCGGAGCCCTTCCGCGGAGAACCGGAATGGCGTCCAGGACCACAGGATCGCGCGGTAAGCGGGGTT
Source organism: Amycolatopsis speibonae (assembly GCF_042647925.1). Taxonomy (NCBI): domain Bacteria; kingdom Bacillati; phylum Actinomycetota; class Actinomycetes; order Pseudonocardiales; family Pseudonocardiaceae; genus Amycolatopsis; species Amycolatopsis speibonae. The sequence goes on along the minus strand of NZ_JBHRWK010000168.1, from coordinate 41,880 downwards.
CAGCAGCTCCGGCACCTGGCCCGCGACGGCGGGCGCGACCAGGTACAGCGGGCCGAGGATCGCCATCGCCCGCACGCCGAGCAGCCGCAGCAGACCGGTCTGCAGGGCGGCGAATCCGGTCGAGGCCAGGAACAGGAAGCCGAGGACGTCCCAGCCGAGTGGGAGCGCGGAGTCCCACAGTTTCAGGAATCCGGCCAGGACACCGGTGACCAGGACTCCCGCCGAAACGATCTGCGTGAAGCGCGCGGTCACCCCCGCGTCCCGGCCGATCCGGCGGCCGGCCACGATCAGCACGGCGCCGGCGGCCAGGCAGCCGACCCACGCCAGCGCGCTCAGCGCGAGCGGCGCGATCCGGCCCGCCGCGCTCGCGGGATGCAGTGTTTCGACCTTCGGCGTGCCACCCAGCGCCTGCGCGGCACCGGTCAGGACCTGCTGCGCGATCTGCGCCCCGGACGGGTTCACCGCCCCGGAGACCACGACCGTCGACGGGAGTTCGAGGACGCCGTAGACCTCCTTGTCCTCCAGCAGTTTCCGGCCTTCCTCGGGCGAGGTCACCCGCCAGGAGACCTGCCCTCCGCCGTGGGACGCGATCCCGGTCACGGCCGCCTGGAGCGGTCCCGGCGGCGCGGCCACGGCGACAGGAAGGCCGTCGGGCGCGACGGTGGCCTGCGCGCCGAAGGTGAGAAAGCCGAGTACGACGGCGACCAGCGCGCCCGCCACCGCGGCGACCAACGTGAAGGCCCCGGCGGGGCGACGGGTCGGCATGACCTTCCTCCAGCTATTCGTCACTTGTTGAATTAGGTGTCAAGGTAGGCGCCCGCCTTCAAGAAGTCAACAGACGTTGAATTAGCTCACCGGTACCGTCGACGGCGTGACTACTCCGCACCGGCTAGTGCTGTGGGACATCGACCAGACCCTCGTGGACCTGCGCGGCCTCGGCGCCGCCTGGTACACGGCCGCGCTCGCCGAGGTCGCGGGCGTCGAACTGCGGGCGCTGCCGAACTTCGGCGGCCGCACCGAACGTGCCATCAGCGCGGACATCCTGACCTCGCACGGCGTCGAGCCCACCGAGGAGAACGTGCGCAAGCTCTGGCTCGCGCTGATCGCGGTCTCCGAAAGCCAAGCCTCGACGCTGTCCTCGAACGGCCGGGCGCTCCCGGGTGCCAAAGAAGCGCTGAACGCCTTCGCCGGCCACGGCGGCGTCGTCCAGACGCTGGTCACCGGGAACCTGCCGGAGATCTCCGTGCACAAGCTGACCGCGTTCGACCTGCACGAGCACGTGGACTTCGAGATCGGCGGCTACGGCTCCCTCTCGGCGCACCGGCCCGACCTGGTGCCCGCCGCCGTCGGCCAGGCTTCGGCGAAACACGGCACCGACTTCGCGCCCACGTCGGTCGTCGTCATCGGCGACACCCCGGACGACGTGCGCGCCGCGCTCGACAACGGCGCCGTCGCGGTGGCCGTGGCGACCGGGCAGTTCAGCGCGGAGGAACTGGCCGACGCGGGCGCGCACACCGTGCTCGGCGACCTGTCCGACCTGGCAGCGGTACGTGCGGCCGTGCTGGGGGACGGCAACTAGTGGTTGCCGTCGGAAGTCCTTCGGGGGTATTCGGCGGATCCAGGTTTCCGCTGGGCGTGCGGCCGTGAGGTCCTCGTACCGGGTTGTACTCGGGCCTCACGGCCGTGCGTCCAGCGGAAACCTGGGCCGTCGAGACCTCCGGAGGACTTCCGACGGTGACCACTAAACTCTCTTCATGGCATACCCAGGCGGGAACGGCTGGCCGGAGCAGCAACCGCAGCAGCCCTATCAGCAGCAACCCCCGCAGCAGGGGTATCCGCCTCAGTACGGCCAGTACCCGCAGGATCCCCAGCAGCAGTACCAGGACTACCAGCAGCAGGGGTTCCAGCAGTTCCCTCAGCAGACGTACCAGGGCTTCGCGCCGGAGCCGCCGAAGAAGAGCAAGAAGGGCCTCTGGATCGGCCTCGGCGCGCTCGTCCTGGTGATCGCCGTCGGTGCCACGCTCTTCTTCGTCCTGCGTGACGGCGAAGACCCGCGGCCTCAGGCCGGTCCGCCGCCTTCGTCCGCGCCGGTGCCGCCTTCGTCCTCGGCGTCGAAACCGCCGCCCACGAGCAGCGGTGCCCCGAAAGACAACAAAGTGCCCTCGACGACGCCCGGCTGGCAGGGGATCCTGTCAGCCAAGGACAAAGCAGCCTACGACCTGCCCGCGTCCGGCTGGGAGACCAAGCCGGGCCAGATCGTCGGCTACAACGAGGGCGAGTTCAAGATGGTCATCCACGAGGCGTCGACGTACAAGCTCGGCGCCTGCCCGGATGCCCGAGGCTCGAATCGTGGCGTCGTCGGCTTCGCCACCGCGGGCCAGATCCCGGTCGAAAACGCGGCCAGGGGCGCCGTCCGGCTCTGGATCCAGTCCGCCACCGGCAAGGCCGACGTCCCGATGCCCGACGTCAAGCAGGTCCCGATCGCGAGCGGAGCGATCCAGGCGACCAGTTCGACAGGCACGTTCACCCCGCCCGAGACCGAGGAGTGCCGGGCTCCGAGCGTGAAGATCACCTCGGCCGCGTTCCAGTCCGGCGAGCAGACCATCTGCTTCGTCATGGCCATCGACCAGGGCACTCCCGACGCGCTGCCCGACGCGGAGGTCCAAAAGATCCTCGCGAGTTTGAGGCCACAGCAATGACCGGCCCCGGTGGGCGCCCCGACGAACCGCGAACGTGGTTCGTCGATCCGCTCACCGGGAAGCCGCTCGAAACCGAAGACGAGCAGACGGGGCCGCTCCCGGTCGTCCAGGACGCCGTCCCGCCGCGCCGTCGCCTTCGCCTCAGGCCGGCGCTGGGTGTGCTCGGGCTGGTCGTCGTCCTCGTCGTCGGCACGACGGCCACCTACCAGGCCAGGACCGCGACCCCGCCGTCCTCGGCGCAGGACCTCGTCCTGCCCGATCCGGAGGTGCCCACCAGGATCGAGCCCGTGATCGCGGGCTGGCAACCCGTGCGGTCCGACGATCACCCGCTCGTTTTCGACGTCCCGCCGGACTGGAAGATCGAGGAGCCCGACGTCGCCGTCGGGTACGAGACACCGGCCGGGGACCTCGTCACCCTGCAGGGTGTCGCCAGGTACCACCGCGATTTCTGCCCCGGCTCCGCTCTCTCCTCGCGGGCGATGGCGGGGTTCACCACCATCGACGAGGGCGAGGTCGGCGGCATCGCCCAGGCCGCGGAGGAAACGACCCTGCGCTGGGCGGAAGCCGCGTATGGCGCCGATGGCGGCCGGTCCCCGAAGACCGAGATCGGCAAGGCCGGTCCGGTGAGGATGCTCGAGGGCGACACGACCGCCACCGCCGTGACCACCACCGTCGTCCCGGCCGCGGACGGGCCGTGCCCCGCCCCTTCGGTCGCGATCACCGCGATCGCCCTCCCCCTGCGCGCCCTGCCCGGATCAGGCCGCTACCACGTCCTTCTGGTGCTGGCGGACCAGGAGATCCCTGACGCGGTAGCCAGGGACATCGTCCTCAAGATGGGTGAGAGCATCCGCCGCGAGTAGCACTCCCCTAAGGGAAATATGGGTCCCGTGCCGGATGTGTCGGACCGGCCCCGCGCCTACCTTGATTTCCATGCCAACAGGGGGAAGCGGGACGGCCGCGCCGGGCCGGACGCACAAGATCGCCACGGTACTGAGGCACCGGCTGCCTTTCACCACCCTCGTCACGCTGACCATGCTCGCGCTCGCCTTGGCCACGGGCGCGCTCTGGTCGGCCGCCGAGGATCGCGCGGTGTACCCGTACATCGCGTATGGGCTGCCGTCGCTCGAAACAGGCCGGTGGTGGACCTTGCTCACCGGACCGCTGTTCGCGGTCGTCCCGCTGTACTACCTGCCGATGGTGCTCAGCTTCGCGTTGTTCGCCGGATTCGCGGAATGGCGGCTCGGCACCCGCCGGGCGATGGCCGTCGCCATCGGCGGCCAGTTCGTCAGCGTGCTGGTGGCGGTCCAGTTCCTCGCCTTGAGCCGCAACTCCGGCTGGGAGTGGGCGGAACGGATCGCGGGCAGCCTCGACGTCGGCTTCTCCGGCGGCGCGCTCGCCGCGGTCGCGGTCGCCAGCGCCACCCTCCGCCCGCCGTGGCGCCTGCGGTTGCGCGCCGGGCTGTGCGTCTACGCCGGGATCGCGATCATCTTCGTCGGCACGCTCGCCGACCTCGTCCACTTCTTCGCCCTCGTCCTGGCCCTGCCGTTCGGGCGCCGGTTCCTCGGTGCGAAGGATTCCAGCCGCGAACGGCGACCGAGCCTGCGTGAGTGGCGGTTCTACGTCGTGGCCGGTCTGCTGGTGCTGACGGTCGCCGAACTGGTGATGTCCTTCGTGCCGGGCAACGGCCCCTTCGGTTCGTCCGAGGAGCTTTCGCTGTCCACCTGGGAAGTCATCGTCCTGTGCCTGATCGTCGTGCCGATCATGAACGGCCTGCGCAAGGGCAGCCAGGTCGCCTGGTGGTGCGCGATGATCCTGACCTCGTTCGTCATCCTGCAGGTGCTGGTCTACGGCGGGGTGCTCACGCTCGCGGAGATCTTCGGTGACGACAGCGAACTGATGGATCCGCCGCTGTTCTTCGTGGACAACCTGCTGTGGACGGTCGAATTCGCACTGCTGGTCTCCTCTCGCGGCGCCTTCCGCGTTCCGTCACGCCGCAAACGCCGCCGTCTCGGCCGGATGGGCAACCCCGCGCTGGCCCGCACCCTGCTCAGCCGTCACGGCGGAAGCACGCTTTCGTGGATGACGACGTGGCCGCAGAACTCCTACTTCGTGGCCGCGGACGGCAAGTCCTACCTCGCCTACCGGCGCCACGCCGGTGTCGCCATCGCCCTCGGCGACCCGATCGCCCCGGACGGCGCCGCCGACCGGACGATCGCCGAGTTCATCACGATGTGCGAGAACACCGGTCTCGTGCCGTGCCTGTTCTCCGCGACCGGTGACACCACCGCCAAAACCGACGAACTCGGCTGGAAGCAGGTCCAGGTCGCCGAAGACACCCTGATCGAACTGGAGACGCTGGAGTTCCGCGGCAAGCGCTGGCAGGACGTGCGGACCGCGCTCAACCGCGCCAAGAAGGACGGCATCGAGTTCCGGCTCGTCCGGCTCGCCGACCAGCCGCGCGCGGTGATCTCGCAGGTGCGCGCGATCTCCGAAGAGTGGATCAGCGACAAGGGCATGCCGGAAATGGGCTTCACCCTCGGCGGGGTCGACGAGGCGATGGACCCCGAGACCCGCGTCGGTCTCGCGGTGGACGCCGACGGCGTGGTCCACGGTGTGACGTCGTGGATGCCGGTCTACACCGGCGCGGGCGCGGTCGGCGGCTGGACGCTCGACGTCATGCGCAAGCGCGCCGACGGATTCCGCCCGTCGATGGAGTTCCTGATCGCGTCGTCGTGCCTGGCCTTCCGCGACGAAGGCGCGAAGTTCGTCTCGCTTTCCGGCGCACCGCTGGCGAGCTCCGGCGAACCCGCGCACGCCGTCGAGCGGGTGCTTGACGCGCTCGGCACGATGATGGAGCCGTTCTACGGATTCCGTTCGCTGCACGCGTTCAAGGCGAAGTTCCAGCCGCGGCACGTCCCGCTGTACCTCGCGTTCCGCGACGAGGCGGATCTGCCGCGGATCGGGATCGCGCTCGGCCGGGCCTACCTGCCGAACACCGGACTGCTGCGGCTGGCGAAGCTCGCTCGCTCCGGCAAGAAGCCCCAGCCCCAAAAAGATCAGCGCAACGTCGAAGGCGGCGGCGTGATGGTCTTGCGGTCGGCCTCCGGGACACCCCGGTAGGTCTTGAGGATCTTCAGGATCTGCTCGCGGTCCGCACTGCCCTGCTGGTCTTGGTCCGAATAGACGAGCAGGGCGGCGGACGCGTCGCCCATGTCCACCGCCTGCACACCGACGAGGGCACGCTTCGGGACACAAGTCCCGGTGTATCCGAGGGTCACCTCGGCGATCAGGATGTTCGCGGGGGCTTTCTTGCCGGTGCCCAGGGTGAACTCCGCCGCCTGCGGCGGGTCCGCGACGATCTTGGCCGACAACGGGCCGTCCTCGGGGTTGTACGCGCTGACCACGAGGTCGTACAAGGCCTTGTTCGCCGCGCCGGGTGCGTCGGCGACCTTCACGGTCGTCAATCCGCTGCCCCCGATCCGGCTCCCCCGGACCGCCGGGCAGTAGTCGTCGCCGACGAAAGCGCTGGAGAACAGGGAGATGCCGGGGACGAGCGCGGTCTTCTCCCAGCCGTGGACCGTGCCGGGTTTCGGCGTCCAGTTCGGCGGGACGTCGTAGGCGACCTGACCGTCCGCCCCGGCCACCGACTGCCAGCCATCGGTCACCGGCGGCGCGACGACGCGCGGCGACGGCGTGTAGACGACCGGAGTCCGGGAAGTCGGCGCGCTGCTGTCCGACGAGCGGTCACTGTTGTTCGCGAGCGCGGCGACCGCTATAACGCCGAGCGTGGCGAAGAAGCCGTACATGGCCCTTCGCCCGCTTCGCGACATCGGCTGCTTCGCCGGCTTCGGAGGCTCAAGCGCGGGTTTCGGTGCGGGCTCGACAGACGGCGGCGTGTAGCCGGGCGAGTCCGAGGGCTCATAGCCCCCGAACCCGCTCAGCGCCTGTTTGTCCTCGTAGCCCGGGGAATCCCCGCGCTTCTTGCCGAACATTACGAGCGGACGAGCTTGACCAGGTGCTCCACGACCGCGTCGACGGCGATCTCTTCGCGGTCGCCGGTGCGGCGGTCCTTGACCTCGACGACACCGTTCGCCAGGCCGCGCCCGACCACCAGGATGGTCGGCACGCCGACGAGCTCGGCGTCCGCGAACTTCACGCCCGGGGAGGCCTTGCGGTCGTCGAGGACGACCTCGATCCCGGCGGCGTCCAGCTCGGCGGCGAGCTTCTCCGCGCCGGCGGCGATCGTCTCGTCCTTGCCCGCGATGACGACGTGCACGTCGAACGGCGAGACCTCGCGGGGCCAGATGATGCCGAGGTCGTCGTGGTTCTGCTCGGCGAGCACGCCGACCAGCCGCGAGACGCCGACACCGTACGAGCCCATGGTGATGCGGATGGGCTTGGAGTCCGGGCCCAGCGCGTCCAGCGAGAACGCGTCGGCGTACTTGCGGCCCAGCTGGAAGATGTGCCCGATCTCGATGCCGCGCGCGGCCACCAGGGTGCCCTTGCCGTCGGGCGAGGCGTCGCCTTCGCGGACCTCGGCGGCCTCGATGGTGCCGTCACCGGTGAAGTCGCGGCCCGCGACCAGGTCGACCACGTGGTGGTCACGCTCGTCGGCTCCGGTGACCCAGGCCGTGCCGTCGGCGACGCGCGGGTCGAGCAGGTAGCGGACGCCGTTGTCCTTCAGCGCCTTCGGGCCGATGTAGCCCTTGACGAGGAACGGGTTCTTGGCGAAGTCGGCCTCTTCGAGCAGCTCGAACTCGGCGGGCTCGAGTGACGCTTCGAGGCGCTTCGTGTCGACCTCGCGGTCTCCGGGGAGGCCGATGGCCAGCAGCTCCCACTCCTTCGCGCCCGGCTGGCGGGTCTTGACCAGGACGTTCTTGAGCGTGTCCGCGGCGGTGAAGGTGCGGCCGAGGTCGGCGTTGTTCAGGAACGCGACCAGCGACTCGATGGTCGGGGTGCCCGGCGTGTGGTGGACCTTCGCCTCGGGGAGACCCTCGACCGGCTTCGCCTCGGGAGCGGGCGTGGTGACCGCTTCGACGTTGGCGGCGTAACCCGATTCGGTGCTGCGGACGTAGGTGTCTTCACCCGTCGCGGCGACGGCGAGGAACTCCTCGGAGGCCGAGCCGCCCATCGCGCCCGAAGTCGCCTTCACGACGACGTACTCGATACCGAGACGGTCGAACAGCTTGGTGTACGCCTGCCTGTGCAACTCGTACGACTTCGCGAGACCTTCGTCGTCGAGGTCGAAGGAGTAGGAGTCCTTCATGACGAACTCGCGGCCGCGCAGGATGCCGGCGCGGGGACGCGCCTCGTCGCGGTACTTGGTCTGGATTTGGTACAGGACGACCGGGTAGTCCTTGTACGAGTTGAATTCACCCTTCACGGTGAGCGCGAAGAGCTCTTCGTGCGTCGGGCCGAGGAGATAGTCGGCGCCCTTGCGGTCCTTGAGACGGAACAGCGCGTCGCCGTACTCGGTCCAGCGTCCGGTGGCCTCGTAAGGCTCCTTCGGCAGCAGCGCGGGGAACTGGATCTCCTGCGCGCCGAAGGCGTTCATCTCTTCGCGGACGACGTTCTCGATACGGCGCAGCACCCGCAGGCCCAGCGGCAGCCAGGAATAACCGCCCGGGGCAACCCGGCGGACGTAGCCGGCGCGTACCAGGAGCCGGTGGCTCGGTACCTCGGCGTCCGCCGGATCCTCACGCAGGGTGCGAAGGAACAACGACGACATCCTGGTGATCACTTCTGGGCTCCTCGCTGGAATTACGTGCTGAGACGTTCTGCGCAGCGTAGTCACCCCGCCCCGGGGCTGTTCAACCGGTTATCGCGGGCGGCCGGTTTTGTCGGTGGGTGTCGCTAGCGTGCCGACATGGGTATCGAACTGGGCATGATCACGATCGACTGCGCGGATCCGCGCGCGCTCGCGGCGTTCTGGACGAAGGCGCTCGGGGTGGAGGTGGATCAGGACCACGACGGCGAGTTCCTGATCCTGCACCCCAAGGTGGAGAACGGGCCCGTGTTCGCGTTCCAGCGCGTGCCGGAGCCGAGGGCGGGCAAGAACCGGGTCCACATGGACTTCGGTTCCGAAGACCGGGAGAAGGAGGTGGAACGCCTGATCGGACTGGGTGCGACGAAGGTGGACGAGCACAAGATGCCGGGCTTCGCCTGGACGGTGCTGGCCGACCCCGTCGGCAACGAATTCTGCGTCGCCACCCACGGGTAGTGAGGCCGGTCCCGATGGTCAGAATGGCGGTATGACGGAGCGAGCCATCCTGCCCTGGGCCGACATCGAGCTGCCCGAAGGCCTGAGCGCGCGGTTCTACGACGGCACGGACCCGCTGCCGGAGGGCGACCTCGATGACGTCGAGGTCTACGTGCTGCCGTACGACGCGGGGGCGGAGCCGACGAAGCTGATCGACCGGCTTCCGTCGCTGAAGCTCGTGCAGTCGCTCTCGGCCGGGGTGGAGAGGCTGGTCCCGCTGGTGCCGGCGGGGGTGCGGCTGGCCAACGGCCGAGGCCTGCACGACCTCAGCGTCGCCGAGCACGCCCTGGCGCTGATCCACGCTTCACAGCGGGATCTACCGCGATGGTTCGCGCAGCAGGCGACGGCGTCGTGGGATCGCGAGCACACGCGCTCGCTGGCGGACAGCCGTGTGCTGCTGGTCGGCCACGGCTCGATCGGCCAGGCCATCGAGCGGCAGCTGGTCGCGGCCGAGGCCGTCGTCACCAGGGTGGCGAGCACGGCCCGGCCCGCGGAGCGGGTGCACGGCGTCGGCGAGCTGGCGGAACTGCTGCCGTCCGCCGACATCGTGGTCCTGATCCTGCCCGAAACGCCCGCGACGATGGGTCTGTTCGGCGCCGCGGAACTCGCCGCGCTGCCGGACGGCGCCCTGGTGGTGAACGTCGGGCGAGGCTCGGCGATCGACACCGCGGCGCTCACGGCGGAGACGGTCGTCGGGCGGCTGCGCGCGGCGCTGGACGTCGTCGATCCGGAGCCACTGCCCGCCGGGCATCCGCTGTGGACCGCGCCGGGCGTGATCGTCACGCCGCATATCGCGGGCGGGTCGGCCTCGTTCTACCCGCGCGCGAAGCGGCTGGTCGCCGAGCAACTGCGCCGGTATGTCGCGGGCGAAACGCTGCTGAACGTGGTAAGCGGTAAGGAGGGTTAGGGCGGACCGTGCCCCAGGTACGTGAAGGCCTCCTTGCCTACCCTGAAGGTAGTGAAGGAGCCCTTCACGGACTTGCGGATCGCCACGTGCGCCCCGCGCGCACCAGTAGTCACAACGGCTGCACGTGAAGGCCCCCTTGCCTCGACTCAGCCGAGGAAGCACCTTCCCAAGTACGTGAAGGACCCCTTCATTTCGCTAGGCGCAATGAAGGAGTCCTTCACGTACCGCAGGCAACCAGGGCGGCGGTACCGCGTGGGTCGGGTTGGTCGTGAGTGGCAAGTGTCGTTAGAACGACACTTGCCACTCACGAGGCTTCTATGCGGCGCTGGAGCGACTACGGCCAGTGGGTCCGGTAGGCGAGCCAGTCACGCATGGCCGCGGCGAGACGGCGTTGCGCCGCGCGGACTCCGGTCGTGGCCGGCGGTTCCGGCAGCCGCGAAGCCCGTTCCGCATGCCCGGCCAAGGCGACGCCGAACGCGGTGACCGCCCAGACCGGGACACCCGCGAGCACGGGGCGCCGCCGCAGCAGGCGGTCGACGTCGGCGGGCTCGTGCCCGGCGTCGAGCAGGTACGGGACGAGCGCGACCAGGTCGAGCCAGCCCGCGCCCCTCGCCGGGTAGCGCCAGTTGGTGACGAGCACCCTGCCCGGTCCGGTCCGCACCAGGTATTCGGGCTGGATGTCGTTGTGCAGCAACGTGTCCCCGGCCGACCAGGGATGCCAGGACGTCTCCAGCTGGACGAGCCTGTCGAGATTGCGGACAGCCCAGTCGTCGAGGTCGGCGGGGAGTTCCTTCGCCAGTTCGTGCCAGCCGCGCAGGAGTGGGCCGAGATCGTCGAGCGCGTCCGGGACGTCGGGCAGCGGGCACGGCGTGAGCGTGCGCCCGAGCGCGCCGAAGGTGGCCAAGACCGCGGAGAGGTCCGGCGACCCCGGACGCAGGTTCGGCTTGGCGCCGTCGAAGTCGGCGAACGCGAGCACCAGCCAGGCACCATCCACAAAGGACAGCAGCTGTGGCGTGGGCGCCTCCGGCGGAAGCCGTCGCGCGATGGCGGCCTCCGTCCGGAAACCGCCAGCTCGCGGGCTGTCCGCCGGGATCGCCTTCAGGAAGACCCAGCGATGACCGCGGTCGAGTTCGAGCCTCGCGGCGACACCGCCGTCGAATTCCGGGTTCTGCCACAACGAACGGCGGACCACCGACCCGAGCTCACGCTCCACGGTGTCACGCGTCGCCGACGGCAGGTCATGCCAGCCGAGGCGTGCGGAAACCGGCAACGCCCTACCACCCCCAGCGATCTCTCCGAGAAGATCGACTGTACCGAAATCCACCCTTTCGAGTGACAACCGGTCAGGTCGGAACGGGCTTCACGTACCCGGCCCAGCGCTGATGCTCGCTGAACCCGACGCGCTCGTAGACCCCGAGAGCGCGGTGACTGTTGTCCTGATCGACGTTGAGCGAGGCCCGCTGGAATCCCTTGGCCTTGGCCTGGACGAGCGTGTGCCCGAGCAGTGCGCCCGCGATCCCGCGCCCGCGAAGGCTCGCGTCGGTCGCGACGTGACTGGCATACAGCTCTTTCACACCTGTGACGGCCTCGTCCGAGGCGAAATACGCGGTCAGCACCATCGCGATCACGCGGTCCCTGGCCGGGCTCAGCAGCAGGAACGACAGATCCGGCTGGAAGTCCTTCCCGCCGACCACCAGATGCCGCCACGCCTCCGGCGACTGCGCCGTGCTCCCCCAGTGGTCCGCGAAGGTCTCGTTGCGGGACCGCAGGGTGAATTCCTCGTACTTCTCTTCGTAAGCGACGAGAGGGAACTCTTCGGGTAGCGGTTCGGCGGGCGGGATCGCCGCGAGGTCGGCCCGCATGTCGACGAACCACCGCGCGTGCTCGTATCCGGCGTCCACCAGCACGTCGGAGAGCCAGCGCTGCTTGGTGGTGGCCGCGGCGTGCAACTCCAGCGGCGCGTCCGGGAAGGACTTCGCGTGGACCTCCTTGCCCGTCTTTTCGAACCAGTCGATGAGCTGCGCGGCGATCGCGTCGTCGCGGTACTCGGGATGGACGAGCGTCTCGACCCGCACCATATGCGCCGGATTCGCCGCGTCACGACGCCTGAGCAAGCCGTAAGCGGCCAGCTTGTCTCCGTCCCAGGCGCTGGTGGTCGCCGTCGGCAGGTCGACATTCGGCGAGCCGATCTCCTCGGCGAGATCCTCGGCGTTGTAATGCTCACCGATCGGCTCGACACGCTCCGCCGCGGCGAAGGTTTCGGCCAGTCGCGGCATGTCTTCCATCGTCAGCGGGCGCCAGATCAGGCTCATGCGGACGAGGCTAAGCCCGCGCCTCGGGGTGACGCACTCCATTTAGTTACGCTTCCGTGGTGCTCGTGCTGCTCCCCCCTTCCGAAACCAAGGCCGCCGGTGGCACCGGCGCGCCGCTGGACCTGGGCGCCCTGTCGTTCCCGGAACTGAATCCGACCCGGGCCAAGCTGGCCGACGCGCTGTCCGAGCTGGCGGCCGACGTTCCGGCCAGTGTCGCCGCGCTCGGCATCACGCCGCGGCAGGCCGACGAGGTCGCCCGCAACGCCGAGCTGTGGGCCTCGCCCACGATGCCCGGGCTGCGCCGCTACACCGGGGTGCTCTACGACGCGCTCGACGTGAAGTCCTTCACCAAGGCGACCCTGGCGAAGGCCGAGAAGCGCCTCGCCGTCGCTTCGGCGCTGTTCGGCGTGGTCGCGGCGACCGACCCGATCCCCGCGTACCGGCTTTCCGGTGGGAACGCGCTGCCGTCGCTCGGGACCATCCGCAGCGTGTGGAAGCCGGTACTCGAACCGGTGCTCCAGGGCATCGAAGGGCTCGTCGTCGACCTGCGCTCCGGGACGTACTCGGCCCTCGCGAAGCTCCGCCCGGACGCGGTGACCGTGCGTGTCGTGACCGAGGACGCGAAGGGCAACCGGACCACGGTGAGCCACTTCAACAAGGCCTACAAGGGACGGCTGGCCGCCGAGCTGGTGAAGTCCCGCAGCGAACCGTCCACTGTGGAACAGCTGATGCGGCTGCTGTCGAAGGCCGGTCTCGACGTCGAACGCACCGGCGACCACAGTCTCGAACTACTCACCGGTGACGGCGTGCATTAGTTCCGTACCCCTACGGGCTTCTTCCTCGGTTGTTCCACCAGGCGCGGATGCGGAAAGTGATTTCCAGCCACCTGGAAAGGAACCACCGTGAACAGAAGACAACGGCTGCTGGGGATCGCCACCGCCACCCTCGGCTGCCTCTCGGTCCTCCTGCCCGCGCCGGCGGCCGCCGCGAACCTGCCCGCGGTCACCCCGACGGACCAAGCTGTCGTCCCCAGTGGACCGCACACGAACTCCGTCGGCGGCACGCCCGCCTCGGTCAAGGACCATCCGTTCATCATCGCGGGCCTGCGCCAGGGCGGCGTCCGGCCGCAGGGCCAGACGTGCACCGGCTCGGTCGTCGCGCCGCGCAAGATCCTGATCGCCGCGCACTGCAAGGCCGCGGACGGTGAGAAGAGCTTCCTCTATGGACTGGACGATCTCAACGCGGGTGGCGGAACGAGGATCGGCGTCGTCAGCTACGACACCCATCCGAAGTACGTCAACTTCGACCAGGGTTACGACGTCGCTGTGGTCACCACCGACGCCGACATCCCGGTGCCGGGTGGCCAGTACGCGAAGGTCGCGACGTCGGCCGACACGGACCTCAACAAGCCGGGCAAGTCCGGGCTCGGGCTCGGCTACGGCAAGAAGGACTTCAACGACGACACCCGCAACGTCGAACTGCACAAGTTCACCCTGCCGGTCGTGCAGGGCAGCAACTGCAACGGTGTCGGCGCGGGCTTCAAAGACGCCACGATGATCTGCAGTGGCTACAGCGACGGCCACGTCACGATCCTGCCGGGTGACAGCGGCGGTCCGCTCATCGTGGACGGCAAGGTCGTCGGCGTCGCGTCGTGGAGCCGCAGCGACTTCAAGTGGTACAGCGTCTACGGCCGGCTCAACAACGACATGGGCGACTGGGTCAAGCAGCAGATCGGCGAGCCGCAGAACCCGGAGACGTTCTCCCTCGCGGTGACGCCCTCCTCGCTCAAGGTCGAGCCGGGCAAGTACGTTTCGGCGACGGTGACCAGCAAACCGGGCAAGAACGGCGCGGAGAAGGTCGATCTGAGCGCGTCGGGCCTTCCGGACGGGGCGAAGGCCACCTTCCAGCCCGCGTCGATAACCTCGGGCGAGTCGGCGAAGGTGAGCATCGAGGTGCCCGCCGGGACGGCCGAAAAGGACTACGCGGTCACGATCTCGGGCAAGGGGACCGCCGACACGGCGACCACGAAGCTGACGCTGACCGTCGGCAACGGCGGACCGCAGCCCGGCAATCTCCAGGTGAGCGTGAGCCCCGGCAGCGGGACCGTCCAGCCCGGGTTCTTCAGCAACGTCACGGTTTCCGCCACCGGCGGGACCGGCACGATCACGCTGTCGGCGTCCGGACAAGGCCTGCCGTTCGCACCGTTCTTCAACCCGAAGACGATCTCGAGCGGCGGCAACTCGACCATGCAGGTGGTCGCGCCGTTCCAGCGCGGCACGTACCCGGTGACCGTCACCGCGACGGACTCGGCGGGCAAGACCGCGACGGCGACCTACACCCTGACCGTCCAGTAGCGCGCGTGTCATGAAAGGGTCGTTCAGGACATATCTTGTCCTGAACGACCCTTTCATGACACTTCAGGAGCGGGAAAGCACGGCCATCGCGGCATTGTGCCCAGGGATGCCCGACACACCGCCGCCCCGCACAGCGCCCGCTCCACAGAGCAGCACCCGTTCGTGCGCGGTCTCGACTCCCCAGCGACCCACCTGAGCCGCATCGGACGCGTAGGGCCACGACAGATCCCGATGGAAGATGTGCCCCGCGGGCAGACCCAGCTCGGCTTCGAGGTCCAGCGGCGTCTTGGCTTCGACGCACAACCGGCCGTCCGGCGAGCGCAACACACAGTCCTCGATCGGCTCGCCCAGCACACTGTCCAAAGAGGACAAAGTCGCCCGCAAAGCCTCTTCGCGCGCGGCGTCGTTGCGCCCCTCGAACAGCCGTGCGGGCATGTGCAGCCCGAAAAGCGTCAGCGTCTGTACCCCGGCGGCCTGTTCGGCCGGGCCGAGGATCGACGGGTCGGTCAGCGAATGGCAGTAGATCTCGCACGGCGGCAGCGACGGGATCCTGCCCGCGGCGGCCTCGGCAAAAGCCGTCGCCAGCTGCTCATAACCCTCGTTGACATGGAACGTCCCCCCGAACGCCTCCCGCGGATCGACACCCGGATCGCGCAGCCGCGGCAGCCGTGACAGCACCATGTTCACCTTGAGCTGCGCGCCTTCCGGCACCTCCGGCGGCTCCTCCCCCAGCAGGCGCGCGAGCGTCCGCGGCGCGACGTTCGAAAGCACATGTCCGCCGCGCACGGTGAACTCGTCGTCGCCGAGCCGATAGCGCACCGAGCCGTCCGGATCGACGGACAGCACCTCGGCCTCGGTCACCAAGCGCGCCCCGGCGTCGCGAGCGGCCGACGCGAGCGCCCCGGTCACCGCGCCCATGCCGCCGACGGGCACGTCCCAGTCACCGGTCTCGTTGCCGATCACGTGATAGAGCAGGCAGAGGTTCTGCCGGAAGTCGCCGGCGTCGGCGAAGGTCCCGATCAGCGCGTCGGTCAGGACGACGCCGCGCACGGTGTCGTCGCCGAACATCCCGGCGAGTGTCTCCGAGATCGGCCGTTCGAACAGCGCGTCCCAGGCCTCCGGCTCGATCCGCGAACGCAGTTCCTCCCTGGAGACCAGCGGTTCGGTCAGGGTGGGGAACGTGGCCTCGGCGACCCGGGAGGTCATCGCGTAGAACCGTTGCCACGCTTCGAAGTCCTTTGTGGACCCGGTGAGCGCGGAGAACGACGCCGAGGTGCGGCCGTCGTCGCCCGTGTCGACAAGGAGACCGCCGTCGCCGACCGGCGTGTACGACGACATCCGCCGCCGCCGCAGGTCGAGTCCGAGCCCGAGGTCCGCGATGATCTCGCGCGGCAGCAGGCTCACCAGGTACGAGTACCGCGACAAGCGGACGTCGACGCCGGGAAAGGCCCGGAACGAGACCGCCGCCCCGCCGACCTCGTCCCGGCGTTCCAGCACCAGCACCGAACGGCCCGCCCTGGCCAGATAGGCGGCCGCCACCAGGCCGTTGTGCCCGCCACCGACGATCACGGCGTCATACGACTCCATCAAGCCTCCCAGCGAAACGACAGTGCGCCGCGGTCATCGTGACCGCGGCGCACCGCCGTTCGCAAGGACTCAGAAGGTGATGGAGAAGCCTTCGATCGTCCCGCTGTCGAACCGGTAGACGTCACGGACCCGCAGTTTCCAGGTCCCGTTCGCCGGTTCGGACGAGGCGTTCACCGTGTAGGAGGTGTGCACGCCGCTTGCCTCGCCGATCCCTCCCGCCTGCTTGAGACCGAACACCGCACCGCTCGGCCCGATCAGGTCTATCGCCAGGTCACCGGAATAGGTGTGCGCGATGTCGACCTTGACCGGCAGCGTCGCCGACGCCTTGCCGTCGCAGCCTTCCTGCGTCACCGAACTGGTCACCGCGTCACCCGCGTCCGGAATGGACACCGGTGTCGTGTTGGATTTGGCGCCGCACTTGGGGCCGGGGCCGCCTCCGCCGATGAACGAGATGTTCAGCAGCTTGTTCACCGTTCCGCTCGGCAGGCCCTTGAGCACGCCGTCCGAGGAGTTGTTCACCAGCGCGTCCCGCGTCTGCTGCGGGGTGGCGCCGGAGTTGGCGGACAGGTAGAGCGCCACCGCGCCCGCCACGTGCGGCGTGGCCATCGAAGTCCCGCTCATGTTCGCCGACCCACCGTTGGACGTGGACAGCGACGTGATGTTGCTGCCAGGGGCGAAGATGTCCACGCACGAACTGTGGTTGGAGAACGAGGACTTGTTGTCGTTCTCGTCCGAGGCGCCGACCGTGATCGCCTCGGGGATGCGGGCGGGGCTGACGTTGCAGGCGTTCTGGTTCTCGTTGCCCGCCGCCACCGCGTAGACGAAGCCCGCCGCGATGGACTTCTTGATGACGTCGTCGCCGAGGCCGACCTGGTCCATCTTCAGGCTCAGGTTCGCCACCGCCGGTTTGGTGCCGTTCGCGGTCAGCCATTCCGCCGCGTCCACGATGGCGGAGTCGGGACCGTTGCCCGAACAGTCGTTGCCCAGCACCTTCAGCCCGACGATCTTGACCTTCTTGGCCACGCCGTAGGTCTTGCTGCCGATGGTGCCCGCGGTGTGACTGCCGTGCCCGTTGCAGTCCTTCCCGTTACCGCCGACGAAGTCCTTGCCGATGGACGCGCGGCCTTCGTACTCCGGGTTGTCCGGGTTGATGCCGGTGTCCATGTCGTAGGCGGTCACGCCTTCGCCCGTGTTCGGGTACGTGAAGCTCTTGTCACGCGGCAGGTTCTTCTGGTCGATCCGGTCCAGGCCCCAGGTGGGGTTGGTCTGGGTGCCGACGGCACGCGCGGTGCCGTCCTCATAGACCGCCTTGACCGCCGGATCCGCCGCGAGGCGCCGGGCCCGCAGCTCGGACATGCCCTTGACCGAGAAGCCGCGGAGCACGTTCTTGTACGCCGAACGGACTTCGCCGCCGTAGCGGCCGGCAAGTGCCGCCGAAGACTGCTCGACGGCCACGGTGCCGACTTCGTGGAGTACGACGATGTACTGGTCCCCGTAGTGCTGGTTCGCCTGCACGACAACGCCTTCCGCCTGCGCGGCGACGGCGTTGCCGGCGGCGAGCGCGGCCAGCGCGGTGGCCGCGAAGGCCACCACGCCGGCGCGCACGCCGCGGCGCATCAGAGACCTGCCACGTTCAGCAGCTTGTTGGTCGAGCCGGTGCCAGGGCTGGTCACGACGCCGTTGGTGGCGGCGGCGGCCAGACCGGAAGCCACGGCGGCGGGGTTGGCCGACGGGTGCGAGGTCAGGTAGATCGCGGCCGCGCCGGCGACGTGCGGCGTCGCCATCGAGGTACCGCTCATCTGCTGGGTGCCGCCACCGTTGCGCAGCGAGGTGATGTTGGTGCCGGGCGCGAAGATGTCGGTGCAGCTGCCGTAGTTCGAGAACGTGGACCGGCGGTCGTCGTTCTGCGTGGCGTTGACGGTGATGGCCTCCTTCACCCGGGCAGGGCTGGTGCTGCAGGCGTTCGTGTTCGAATTCCCGGAGGCCACCGTGTTCGTGATGCCGGCCGAGACCGCGCGGCGCACGGCGGCGTCGACGCCGTTGTCGGCCGGGCCACCGAGGCTCATGGTGAGCACCGACGGGCCCTTGGCGTTCTTCACGACCCAGTCGATCCCGCTGATGATCTGCGAGTACTGGCCGCTGCCCTGGCAGTTCAGCACGCGGACCGCGACGATCTTGGCGCCCTTGGCCACGCCGTAGGTGGCGCTGCCGACCGTGCCGGCGACGTGCGTGCCGTGGCCCTGGCAGTCCTTGGCGTCGGCGTCGTTGTCGATGAAGTCGTACCCGCTGGACGCGCGGCCGCCGAATTCGGACTGGCGGTAGTCGACACCGGTGTCGACCACGTAGACCGTCGCCCCCGCCCCGTCGTTCGGGTAGGTGTACTTCTTGTCCAGCGGCAGCTTCTGCTGGTCGATCCGGTCCAGGCCCCAGGTCGGGTTGTCCTGGGTGCCGGTCATGTGAGCGACGGCGTCCTGCTGGACGAAGTCGACGTTGGGGTCGGCGGCGAGCCGTTTGGCCTGGGCCTCGGTCATCTTCGCCGAGAAGCCGTTCAGCGCGGCGCTGTAGGTCGCCTTCACCTGGCCGCCGTACTTGGCGGCGAGGCCGGCGTCGCCGCTCTTCAGCGAGACGATGTACCCGTCCGTGACCGCTCCCGGCACGCCGGCGCCGAGGATCTGCCCCTCGGCGGCCGTCGCCGATCCGGCGAAGGCCAGCGAGGCCGCCACACAGGCCCCGGTGAGCACCGCACCCGCGATCCGGTGACGTCGAAGTTCTCCACGCATTTCCTGAGCTCCGTTCACTCGAACAGGTGGTTCGCGCCGACGGGAATCCCGCCTCGCGCCGTGACGAGCAGTCACAGTGAAATCACTTTCGGGTGGCGGCACCTGCGCGAACAAGCGAGGCAACGGTCCGTAGGACTACGTATCTAATAGGGAAAGTCCCCGTCCCTACGAAAGTTGTGTGACCGTCCGAGCGGGTTCCGTGATCGCCGAGCCCGCCCTTAAGCTGCGTTCACTCGAACGGTGTTGTTCGTGAAGCGGGGGTGACCCGGCATGGTGATCGGTGGCTGCCGACGCAGGACGAGTTCGCCCGTGCTCGTCGGCCGTGATGCGGAACTGAACGAGCTCCTCGACGGCGCGATGCGCTCGCCGTCGGTGCTCATGCTCGAAGGTGAAGCGGGGGTGGGCAAGACCCGGCTCGCGACCGAACTGCTGGCCTGCCCTGAACTGGCCGGGCGGCCGGTCCTGACCGGGAGCTGCCAGCCGCTGCGCGAGCCCTTCCCGTACGGCGTGATCTTCGACGCGCTGAAGGACGCCCGTCCGGCGCGCGAACTCAACCCAGTGACCGGCGTGCTCGGGCCCTACCTGCCGGAACTCGAGGCGATCCTGCCCCAGCCGCCCGCCCGGCTCGGCGATCCGCGCGCCGAACGGCACCGGCTCTTCCGCGCCGTCCGGGAGCTGCTCGGCTCGCTGGGCCCGCACATCCTCCTCATCGAAGACCTCCACTGGGCCGACGACGGCTCGCGCCGCCTGCTGCGGTTCCTGATGACCGACCCGCCCGCGGGCCTGACCCTCCTCCTCACCTACCGGCGCGAAGAGACGCCCGGCGGCATCCCGCTCGGCAGCGCCCACCGGCCCGCTCACGGCACCGCGCACACGCTCGTCACCCTCCGTCCGCTCGACCGCGACGGTGTCCAGTCGCTGGTGTCGGCCCTGCTCGGCGAGGCGAACGTCTCGGCCGAGTTCGCCGCGCGGCTGCACGAACGGACCGCGGGCATCCCGTTCGTGGTCGAGGAGATCGTGCACGCGATCGGTGGCGTCGAGGGCGCGGTGCACGCCGACGGCGCGACCGCGCGGCGCCTGCTCGACACGGTCGAGGTCCCGGCGCTGTTGCGGGAGGCGACGGTCGAACGCCTCACCACGCTGCCGTCGGCCGCCCGGCGGATCACCGAAGCCGCCGCCGTCCTCGGCACACCGTCCACTTCGGACCTGCTGACCGCCGCGGCCGCGCTCGCCCCCGAACGCGCCCGCCGCGCGCTCGTCCTCGCGCTCGAACGCAACGTCCTGGTGGAGACCGACGAGGGCACGTACGGCTTCCGGCACGCATTCGCCCAGCAAGCCGTCTACCGCACCATCCCCGGCCCCGATCGCCAGGAACTGCACCGGCGGGCCGCCAGGCTGCTGCGCGATCGCCTCCCGCAGTCCCTGACGCGGCTCGCCGAACACTGCCGCAAGGCGGGCGACCGGGCAGGTGCCCTGAAGTACGGCGAAGCGGCCGCCGATCAGGCGTCGACGGTCGGCGACCTCGCCACCGCGACGGATCTGCTCCGCACCCTGCTCGACGAACCGGGCCTGCAACCGTCCGATGTGGACAGACTGGCGGTCAAGTTCAGTTCGGTGGCGTGCAACGGCCTCGCCCAAGCCGAGGTCGTCCCGGCGTTGGAGCGGCTGCTCACCGACGGGAGGCTGTCCGGGCGGCTGAGCGGCGAGGTCCGGCTGGGGCTCGGGCTCCTGCTGGTGCGCCAGGCCGGCGGACTGGAGGCGGCGAGGACCGAGATCGAGATCGCCGTCAACGACCTCGCCGACCGGCCCGACCTGGCCGGACGCGGGATGGGCGTCCTCGCCCAGCCGTGGGTCGGCGCGACCCCGCTGCGGGAACATCGGCGGTGGATGGACCGGGTGGACGGCCTCATCGCCGAGGCCACCGACCGGCGGCTGAAGATCATCCTGCTGGCCAACAACGCGGCGTCGCGCCTGCACATCGGGGACGCGCGCGGCTGGGAGATGCTGGACCGGGCACCCACCAGCGTGGGTTCCGCCGACGAGCAGCGGCATCTGGCGCGGCTGCACTGCAACAGCGCCGACGCCTGCGCCTGGACGGGCCACCACCGGCGGGCCAGGAGCCTGCTGCGCAGCGGGATGCAGCTGGCCGCCGACTGCGGGGCGCCGTACGTCGTCAGCACCGCCCGCACGACGGCCGTCCACACCGACTGGCTCACCGGCAACTGGGACGGCCTCGCCGAACGGGCGGACGCGCTGATCGACGAGTACCGCGACCTCCTGCCGGTGACCAGCGAACTGTGCCTGGTGCTGGGCCTGCTCGCCGCCGCCCGCGGCGAATGGGACGAAGCCGCGGCCAGATTCGCCGGCACCGCCGCGGACCAGCCGGAGAACGCGTACACGCCGGTCGCGATCGCCGCGCACGCCGGGATGGCGGGCATGCTGCTCGCGCAGGACCTCGGCGAGGCCGCCGTCACGCAGGCCGAGAAGGGACTGGAACTCTTGCGCGCCAAGGGTGTCTGGGCCTGGGGCGCCGACCTGCTCGTGGCCGCCGTCGACGCGTACTGCGCCACTGGCCGGGACGACGACGCACGACTGCTGACCGACGAGTTCGAACGCGAGATCGGCGATCTCGACGCGCCGTCGACCCAAGCCGCGCTGGCCGCGAACCGCGGGCTCATCGCGGCGTCCCGCGGCGACCACGCGGACGCGATCAAGGCCTTCGACCAGGCACGGACGCGGTTCGAGGCCCTCCCCGCGCCCTACCACGCGGCGCTGATCGCCGAACGGGCCACGCGGTGCCGTCTGGCCTTGAACGAGGACGTCGCCGAGACCTTCGCCGCGCTCGCCGAAGCGTTCGACCACCTCGGCGCGACCCGCGACGCCGCGCGCTGCCGCCACGCGTTCCGGTCCACCGGCGCGGTCGCCCCCTCGCGGCGAGGCCGCCGGGGCTACGGCGACGAACTGTCCCCGCGCGAGCGCGACGTCGCCCGCCTGCTGGCCGCCGGGCACACCAACCGGGAGATCGCCGAGGTGCTGTTCCTGTCCCGGCGCACGGTGGAACAGCACGTCGCGAGCGTTTTGCGGAAGCTGAAGGTGCGGTCGCGGAGCGAGCTGGCGGGGCTTCGGTCGGCTTAAGCGCTTGGCACGGGCTTGCGGATCGCCACGTACCCGCAGGCGACCAGGGCGGCGGTGACGAGCGGGTCGGGGTGGTCGTGAGTGGTAAGTGTCGTTCTAACCCCACTTGCCACTCACGACCACCTGTACCGAGCTGGGCCCGCACCCCGAAACAATTCGGTTGCGCACGCCCCACGGCGTCGGAGATGATCGTGCGCGATCCGGCAGGGAGCCGGTGGATGCGACAGGGAGGTGCCTCGTGCTGATGACTGTCCGGGGCGTTGTCCGCCCCCATCCACTCGCCCCTCGCGGCTGAGCGCGGCGCCACGACGCTCGCCCGGTGGGGCACCCCTGACTAGGAGAACCCACCAGTGCGCAAGCACGATCTCGAAGAAACCCACGAACAACGCCCTCGCCGCACTCGTCGCGCCCGTTTCGACGACGAACCCGAACCCACCCGCGGCGGGCGGCTCACCGAAGCCGAACGTGTCCGGCTCGCCCGGCTGCGCGAAGACGCCTACACCGAAACCGCCATCCCCGACGGCGCCGACCGTTGGAGCACCTGGGGAGACGCGGAGCAGGGGCCGCAGCCGCGGCCGGACTGGGTGATCACCGAACTGGCGGCGGTCGACACCGAGCTCGGCATCCTCAAGACCGGCAAGGAGGCCGACGTCCACCTCGTCCGGCGTAATCTGCCCGGCACCGACGGCACGGTGCTGGCGGCCAAGCGGTACCGCAGTGGCGAGCACCGGTTGTTCCATCGCGACGCCGGGTACCTCGAAGGCAGGCGGATGCGGCGTTCGCGGGAGATGCGGGCCATGGAGTCGCGCAGCAGCTTCGGCCGCAACCTCATCGCCGAGCAGTGGGCGGTGGCCGAATTCGGCGCGCTGAGCAGGCTCTGGGCCGTCGGCGCCCCGGTGCCGTACCCGGTGCAGCGTGACGGCACCGAGCTGCTGCTGGAATTCCTCGGCGACGGCGAGACCGCCGCGCCGCGGCTGGCGCAGGTCCGGCCGGAGCCGGAACAGTTGCGGGAGCTGTGGTTCCAGACCTCGGCGATGCTGGAGCTGCTGGCGTCGCAGGGGCTCGCGCACGGCGACCTCTCGGCGTACAACCTGCTCGTCCACCGCGGGCAGATCATGGTGATCGACCTGCCCCAGGTGGTCGACATCGTGGCCAATCCCGGCGGGATCGAGTTCCTCGCGCGGGACGTGCGGAACATCGCCACGTGGTTCCACTCGCGGGGACTGCCGGAACGACTGACGGCGGCCGACGAGCTGATCGGGGAACTGCAGGAGATCGCCGGTCTTCGGTAGCCGGGGGCCGAAGGCTTCGACACCCGGAGCCTTCGGCCTGACCGTCCACAGTGGCTCGTGCCGGCCCCCGACTGGAGACCCTGCCCACAATCGGTCCCTCCAGTTGGGAGGCCGGATAACGGTCCGGTACAGTAGTACTAGACCGCAACCGGCGGCGTGGATGAGTGGTGTCCGTCGCCTCCAAAGCCAACCGAATGGCTCGCGGTATCCGTATCAACCAATAGGCGCGCGGTGTCACGCAGACGCGGTGTGCCGGGTTCGTCCCTGTGAACGCCCATCTGTGCACACCATCTTGCCTTGCCTGCGTGCGGGCAGCCCGGGCCTCCTTGCGACGTGCCACGTCCGAGAGGCATTTGTGACAGTCACGTTCAACTCCGGCCACACCTCACCGTCGGCGCGTCAGCACCGCAAGCCGCGCACCCGCCCCGCGGGTGACGCGATGCTGCACGATGACGCCGTCGAGACGGTCAAGGCGACGACCTGGGAGGAGCTCGGCCTTCCCGAGCCGCTGCTGAAGGCTCTGGCCGACGGCGGAATCACCACCCCGTTCCCGATCCAGTCGGCGACCATCCCCGACGCGCTCGCCGGCCGCGACGTGCTCGGCCGCGCGCAGACCGGTTCCGGCAAGACCCTGGCCTTCGGCCTCGCGATGCTGACCCGGCTCAACGGCGGTCGTGCCCGTCCGAAGCACCCCCGCGCGCTGATCCTCGTCCCGACCCGTGAGCTGGCCATGCAGGTCGCCGACTCGCTGACCCCGCTGGCCAAGTCCCTCGGCCTGTGGTGCCGCACCGCCGTCGGCGGCATGGCCTTCACCCGCCAGGCCGACGCGCTTTCCCGCGGCGTCGACCTGCTGATCGCCACCCCCGGCCGGCTGTCGGACCACGTCCGACAGGGCACCGCGTCGCTGTCCGACATCAACTTCGTCGCCCTCGACGAGGCCGACCAGATGGCTGACATGGGCTTCATGCCGCAGGTTCGCGAGATCCTCGACCTGACCCCGCGTGACGGCCAGCGCCTGCTGTTCTCCGCCACCCTCGACGGTGACGTCGACCGCCTGGTCCGGGCGTACCTGACGAACCCGGTCACCCACTCGGTCGCCCCGTCGACCGCCAGCGTCACCACCATGGATCACCACGTGCTCCAGGTGTCGCACCAGGACAAGCAGGACATCATCACCGAGATCGGCGCCCGCGAGGGCCGCACGATCATGTTCGTCCGCACCAAGCACCACGTGGACCGCCTCACCGAGCGTCTGCGCGAGAAGGGCGTCCACGCGGCCGCTCTGCACGGCGGCAAGACCCAGGGCCAGCGCAACCGGGTCCTCTCGGACTTCAAGGAGGGCTACGCCCCGGTCCTCGTCGCCACGGACGTCGCCGCGCGCGGTATCCACGTCGACGACATCTCGCTGGTGCTGCACGTCGACCCGGCCGCCGACCACAAGGACTACCTGCACCGCGCCGGCCGCACCGCGCGCGCCGGGGCGTCCGGTGTCGTGGTCACGCTGGTCACCCACGACCAGCGCCGCATGGTGCGCCGGATGACCGACCGCGCCGGTGTCCGCGCCGAGCAGACCACGGTCCGCCCGGGCGACGCCGAGCTCGGTCGCATCACCGGTGCGCAGCAGCCCAGCGGCGAGCCGGTCGTCGAGCGTCGTCGTGAGTCCCCGCGTCGTGGCGGTGGCCGCGGCTACGGTGGCGGCGACCGCGGTGGCTACCAGGGTTCGCGCGAGGGTCACGGTCACCGCGAAGGCGGCCGTCCCGGCGGCTTCCGCGGCCGCCCGCAGCGTCGTGGCGAGTCCGGTGGCGGCAACGGCAGCGGCCGCCCGCAGCGGCCGGGTAGCCGCCCGCGTCGCAGCTACGACAGCTAAATCGAATATCGCGTGCTCCTGACCGGAACTCGCGTGATTGAGGACGGAACTCTCGAGTTACGGCTCCGATCACGCGAGTTCCGTCTTTGATCACGCGAGTCACGTGTTCCAGCACCCGTCTGACGGGTTTGCGAACGGCGAATGGGAGACTGCGGGACGTGACTTCTCCCGCTCCCCAGAACCTCCCGCCCGAGCAGGTTTTCGACTGGCTCGACGTGGAGGCGGAGAAGCGGGCCGAGGCCGGGCTGGTGCGCAAACTGCGCATCCGGCTGGCGCAGGAACCCGAGCTCGACCTCGCGGGCAACGACTACCTCGGGCTCGCCAGGGACAAGCGTGTCGCCGGTGCGGCCGCGGCGGCCGCGTTGCGCTGGGGCGCCGGGTCGACGGGCTCCCGGCTCGTCACCGGCACCACAGAGATCCACGCGGAGCTGGAGCAGGAACTCGCCCGGTTCTGCGGCGCGCAGGCCGCGCTGGTCTTCTCGTCCGGCTTCACCGCGAACCTCGGCGCCGTC
Source organism: Amycolatopsis speibonae (assembly GCF_042647925.1). Taxonomy (NCBI): domain Bacteria; kingdom Bacillati; phylum Actinomycetota; class Actinomycetes; order Pseudonocardiales; family Pseudonocardiaceae; genus Amycolatopsis; species Amycolatopsis speibonae. The sequence continues at coordinate 16,176 of NZ_JBHRWK010000168.1, read as the reverse complement.
ACGGCCCTGTCCGGAGCGGATTCCGCGATCGTCACGGACAAGTACATCCACGCGTCGCTGATCGAAGGCTGCCGGCTGTCCCGATCGGACATCGCCGCCGTCGCGCACAAAGCGCCGAGCGCCATCAAGCACGCGCTGGCGACCCGCCGCAAACCGCGCGCGCTCGTCGTCACCGATTCCGTGTTCTCCGTCGACGGTGACATCGCCCCGCTGGAGGAGCTCGCCGGTGTCTGCCGGGAGCACGGCGCGTCACTGCTCGTCGACGACGCTCACGGCTTCGGTGTCCTTGGCGAAGGCGGCCGCGGTGCCGTCCACGCGGCGGGGCTCGCCGGAGCGCCCGACGTCGTCACCACCATCACGCTGTCGAAATCCCTTGGGGCACAAGGCGGAGCGGTGCTCGGACCGCGGCGTGTGATCAAACATCTCGTCGATACCGCGCGCAGTTTCATCTTCGACACCGCGCTCGCGCCCTCCAGCGCCGCGGCCGCGCTGGCTGCTCTCAGCGCGTTGAAGGCCGAGCCGGAACTGGCCACCAAGGCGACCGAAGCCGCCGGAAACCTCGCGATGCAGCTGAAAGCGGCGGGGTTCCGGGTCAGCCTCCCGGACGCCGCGGTGATCTCGATCCAGGCGCCGTCGCCCGAATCGGCCGTCGCGTGGGCGGCCGAGTGCGCGGATCAGGGCGTGCGGGTCGGCTGCTTCCGGCCGCCGTCCGTGCCCGACGGCATCTCCCGCCTGCGCTTGACCGCGCGGGCCGACCTCACCGAGGCCGATGTGGACCGCGCGGTCGGGGTGATCACGGCCGCGGCGCCTCCCGGCGCCACATCGTGAGGTGCGGGATCCCGTCTTCCATGAACTCGTCGCCTTCGACCACGAAGCCGAACTTGGCGTAGAAGTCCTTCGCGTACGTCTGCGCGTCGAGGACGCACGGCGCGTCCCCGATCCCCGCGAGCGCGGTCTCCATCAGCCGTCCCGCCAGTCCCTTGCCGCGTGAGCGGACGGACGTGCACACCCGGCCGATTCGGAAGGTGCCGCCGGCGTCCTGCAGGACCCGCAGGTACGAGTCGACCGCGACGGAACCGCCGATCCAGAGATGCCGGGTGCCGGGCAGGATGTCGCGCCCGTCGATCTCGTGATAGGCGCAGTCCTGCTCGACGACGAACACGTCCACGCGCAGGCGGAGGATGCCGTGCAGCTGCGTGGCGGTGATCTCGTCACCGGCGACGGACAGCGGGAACGACGTGGTCTCGGTGATCGGGGTGTCGGTGCTCACGCCCACTTGTTAGCACATCGGACGTGAAGAAGGCATCGATCAGCCGATGAGCCCTCGGCCGTTTTGCTGGGAGATCTCGTTCGCGAAGTGGGAGACGCGGGTGTACACACCCGGTTTGCCCGCCTTGGCGCAGCCTTCGCCGAAGGACACGATCCCGATCAGCGTGTCGCCCACCATCAGAGGTCCGCCCGAATCGCCCTGGCAGGCGTCGACCCCGCCTTCAGGGTAACCGGCGCACACCATGTCGCTCGGGTCGTAGCCCGAGTACGCGGTGCGGCAGGTCTTGTCGCCGACCACCGGGACGACCGCGCTGCGCAGGTAGTCCGACCGCGCGCCGCCGTCGGCGACACGGCCCCAGCCGAGCACCGTCGCCTTCGTGCCTTCGCTGTACAGGTCGGCGTTGCCGTTGTCCGCGACCTTCGCGGGGCGGTACGGCAGCTGGCCGTTGACCGTCATCACCGCGATGTCGTCACCCTTGCCGGGGTCGCCGCTGTAGTCGGGGCTGACCCAGACCCGCGAAACGCGCAGTTCCGTCCCGTCCCGCGAACTCTTGTCGTCGCGTCCCGCGACCACGCGGACGTCGCTCTTCTTGACCGCGACCGCGCAGTGCGCCGCCGTCGCGATCGTCGTGGAGCTGACGATCACCGCGCCGCAGTACTGGTTTCCGCTGCGATCGGACAGGTAGACCGCGTAGGGATACTGCGAGACCGAAGCCTTCCCGCCGCCGACGATCCTCGGCTCGGCGGCCTTGTCCGGGCCGCTCACCGCGCTGTCGTCCGCCGACGCGCTGCTGACCGCGACAGGCACCATCACAGCCGTCGCCACCACCGCTCCGACCGCGAGCAGCAGGGTGCGACGTGACTTTTTGGGCATTTTCGGTCCCTTCACCGGGGCGTACGTACGGTCAGACCCTGGGAAGTCATTCGACTCCAGCGCGTACACAAGCGATCGCAAATACCATAATCGGAGAGAGCCCGATGCGGTGTCACTGAAACGGGTGGACCTGTGCTCACCGAACGCATCTGTCAGGCTGGGCCTCGTGCGGGCGACGGCGACGATTCTGGCGGCAACGGCCTTTCTCCTTTTTTCGTGTTCCAGCCCGGCGCCGCCCGAAGCGACACTGGCGCCGCCCACATCGGCCGCTGCCACCAGCTCCGCGAAAACCTCTTCACCAGCACCGACACCGAGCACCTCGACCCTGCCGCCCGCACCGGCCTGGCAGGTCGGCGCGAAGCCGCTTCCCTTGCGCCCTGACGGTTTCGGGCAGATCTTCCCGACTCCTCCCGTCCTTGCCGATCGTTCTCTGCCGACGGCCGACCTGCTTCCCCCGCCCGCCGGGAACCGGTTCGCGGGCACGGTGAATGCCGTTCCCGCCGCCGTGCTCGCGCGCAGCACCTGGCAAGCGGGCTGTCCGGTCAAAGCCGGCGAACTGCGTTATCTCACCCTGTCGTTCTGGGGTTTCGACGGCCGCGCGCACACCGGCGAAATGCTCGTGAACGCTTCCGTGGCGAATCCCGTCGTGACCGTGTTCGGCCGGTTGTTCGCCGCGAAGTTCCCGCTCGAGGAAATGCGGGTGACCGCCCCCGCCGAACTCGCCGCTCCCCCGACGGGCGACGGGAACAACACCAACGCCTTCGTCTGCCGTCCGGCCCGCGGCCAGACGAACTGGTCGGCGCACGCCTACGGGCTCGCGATCGACGTCAACCCCTTCTGCAACCCGTACACCAAGGGTGACCTCGTCCTGCCCGAACTCGCGTCGGCGTACCTCGATCGGGGAAATCAACGGCCGGGGATGATCACCCCCGGGGATCCGGCCGCGGCCGCCTTCTCCGCGATCGGGTGGACTTGGGGCGGCACCTGGACGACGCCGAAGGACCGGATGCACTTCAGCTCCACCGGACGCTGACCGGGAACAACCGGACGTCGTGACAAGTTGGCTAGAGTCGGAACCACCCCGCTCCCCGCCGCAAAGGAAGACAGCGTGCCCCACTACGACCTGGTGATCGTCGGTACCGGATCGGGCAACTCGATCCTCGACCCGCGTTTCGCGGACTGGAACACGGCGATCGTGGAGAAGGGCACGTTCGGCGGCACCTGCCTGAACGTGGGCTGCATCCCGACGAAGATGTTCGTGCACGCCGCCAACGTCGCGGCCACCCCAGCGTCGTCGTCGAAGTTCGGCGTGGACGAGGAACTGACCGGGGTCCGCTGGCGCGACGTGCGCGACCGGGTCTTCGGGCGGATCGACCCGATCGCCGCGGGCGGGCGCGAGTACCGCGTCAAGCACGAGGACAACAAAAACGTCACCGTGTACGAGGGCGAAGGTCGCTTCACCGGGCTCAAGGAGCTGCAGGTCAGCTACCCCGACGGCCGCGCGGGCGAGACGATCACCGCCGACCGGTTCGTGCTCGCCGCGGGCGGGCGCCCGGTGATCCCGGACGTCCCCGGACTCACCGAAACCGGGTATCACACCTCCGACACGGTGATGCGGCTCGACGAACTGCCCGCCAGCATGGTGATCCTCGGCGGCGGGTACATCGCGGCCGAGTTCGCGCACGTCTTCACCTCGTTCGGGGTGAAGGTGACCGTCGTCAACCGGTCCGGCGCGCTGCTGCGCTCCGAGGACGACGACGTCAGCGCCCGGTTCACCGAACTGGCCGCGCAGCGGTTCGACGTCCGGCTCGACCGGAAGAGCGTCCGCGCGCGCGAGACCTCGTCGGGCATCGCCCTGGACCTCGAAGGCCCGAAGGGTGCCGAGACCGTCGAGGCCGACGTGCTGCTGGTCGCCACCGGCCGCACGCCGAACTCCGACATCCTCGACGTCGCCGCCACCGGCGTGACGACGGGCGAGCGCGGGCACGTCGTGGTCGACGAGTACCAGCAGACCGTGGTCGACGGGATCTACGCGCTCGGCGACATCTCGTCGGTCTTCGAGCTGAAGCACGTCGCGAACCACGAGCAGCGCGTCGTGCAGCACAACCTGCTGCACCCGGACGAGCGGATCGAGTCCGACCACCGGTTCGTCCCGCACGCGGTGTTCACCTCGCCGCAGGTCGCTTCGGTCGGGCTGACCGAACGCGAGGCCCGTGAGCGCGGCGTTTCGTACGTGACGTCGCATCAGGACTACGCCGGCATCGCCTACGGCTGGGCGATGGAGGACAACACCGGCTTCGCGAAGCTGCTCGCCGACCCGGCCACCGGGCAGCTGCTGGGCGCGCACATCATCGGCCCGGAGGCGTCCTCGGTGATCCAGCCGCTGATCCAGGCGATGAGCTTCGGTCTCGACGCGAAGAGCATGGCGCGCGGGCAGTACTGGATCCACCCGGCGATGCCGGAACTGGTCGAGAACGCGCTGCTGAACCTTCCGCTGGACTGAGCTCCCGCCGCCCAAGCGCGTTTAGTCCTCTGAATGCGCTTGCCTCCGCCCGACCCGTGCAATGAAGGGGCCTTTCATCGCAAAATTTGCGATGAAAGGCCCCTTCATTGCACGCCGGCCGTCTCAGACGACGCGTTCGCAGCCGCGGGCCCCGTTCCGCACCGCGAGCTCGCTCACCGCGTTCATCTCGATGTCGGAAGCGCCCATCAAGGCGGCCGAGCGGGCCCCGTCCCGATCGAACCGCTCGCCCGCCTCGACGTACCGGCGGACCGCCGCCAAGAACTCCTCACGCGCCGATGCCGCCCCTCCGGGCACCGTGCGGACCCCCGTCGCCCCCTTGAGGACGTCCTTGGCGTCGTCCACCTTCGTCGCGACGTAGTGCTGCCACTTGCGCAGCTCCGTCGCGGCGTCCCCCTCCGGGTCCGGCCAGTAGCGCTCGATCGCCGCGCTGCTTTCCGCCCCCACCTGCACGCACACCCGGTCGACGGCGCGGTAGAACTCGAGCGGCGAGATCGCCGGCGCGGGCCGCTCCGACGCCACGCCGACGCACACCGCGACGAAGCAGGTCAGAGCCGTCCCGTACGCCAGTTCTTCCACCACGCCGACCCCCAGGACCGAGCTTTTGAACAGGTTCAACTCGATCAGGTTATGGCTCCGCCCCGGACGGGGTCAAGAAGTTTTTTGAACGCGTTCAGACGAAGCGGCGACGGCCGGCCAGCGCGCCGAAGGTCATCTGCGCGACGAAGACCACGAGCATCATGATCCAGGGCACGGTCCAGGCGCCGGTGAGGTCGTGAAGCAGCCCGAAGAGGAACGGCCCGACGGCCGCCATCAGATAGCCGATGCCCTGCGCCATCCCCGACAGCCGCGCGGTGTCCTCGCCGGTGCGCGCCCGCAGCGCGATCACCGTCAGCGCGAGCGAGAAGACGCTCATCCCGAGCCCGATGAGGACACACCAGAACAGCGGCGAGAAGGACGGGGCGATCATCATGCCGAGCATGCCCGTGAAGCCGAAGACGCCCAGCCCGAGGATCCACGGGCTCTGACTGCCGTGCCGCGCGGCCATCGGCGCGACCACGAGACTGATCGGGACCGCGATGAGCGACATCAGCCCGAGCAGCAGACCGGAATCGCCCTTGCTCACCCCGGCGTCGATCATCACTTCCGGCAGCCAGCCCATCACGACGTAGGCCAAAAAGGCCTGAGTGCCGAAGAAAAGCGTGACCATCCACGCAAGCGGGCTACGCAGGAGCGATCGCCCGCTACCCTGCTTGCCTGCCTCGGCGACGGGTGCACGCCCCACACCGCGGGCTGCGAGAATCCAGACGAGGAGTGCGAGCACAGCCAGCACCGACCAGGCGCCGAGTCCTTGGCGCCAGCCGCCGAACGCGTTCTCCAAGGGAGGGGTGAGCGCGGACCCCAGGGCGCCTCCGCCCTGCAGAGCGGCGGTGTACACGCCGGTCATCATGCCAACACGCGCCGGGAAGGAGTCCTTGATGACGACCGGGATCAGTACGTTCGCCAAGGCGATTCCCGCCGTGGCCACCAGGGTTCCCCCGAGCACGACGTACGGTCCGTCGATCACGCGCAGCACCAGGCCGACGGCCAGCACCGACAGCGCGGCCGCGATGGCCGCGCCGATGCCGAACCGGCGGGCCAGCGCGGGCGCGGCGAGTCCGGCGGCGGCGAAACAGAGACCGGGGAGCGTGGTGAGCACGCCCGCCCAGGTCGCCGTGGCGCCGAGGTCGTCACGCATCTCGCCGAGGATGGGGCCGACACTGGTGATGGCCGGGCGCAGATTGAAGGCGACCAGCACCACCGCGAGGCCGAGCAGAAGGCCACCGGTGATCACCCCCGGCCGCCACTCCGTTTCGATCGAGCCTTCGAGTTCAAGACTTTCATCGAACGGGGAAACGGATTCTCGGGAGTCGACACGCACGTCGGCTAGTATCACATACATAGGATGATTGGATGAAGGGACAACGCTGTGCCATTGGCCACCACGCGCCGTGCCGGCCTGGTCGATCAGGTCATCGAGCAGCTGCGTGACGCCGTCACGCAGGGAGAATGGCCCATCGGTGAGCGGATTCCGACCGAACCGGAGCTGGCAGGACAGCTCGGTGTCGGACGCAACACCGTCCGCGAGGCCGTTCGCGCGCTCGCACACACGGGACTGCTGGAAGTCCGTCAGGGCGACGGCACCTACGTGCGGGCGACGAGCGAGGTCTCGGGCGCCATCCGGCGGTTGTGCGGTTCGGAACTGCGTGAGGTGCTGCAGGTGCGGCGCATCCTCGAGGTCGAAGGCGCCCGGCTCGCGGCCGCGTCGCGGACCGAGGAGGAAGTGGTCGAGCTGCGGTCCCTGCTCGAACGCCGCAACGCCGAACTGCGAGAGGGTCACTGGGAGGATTTCGCCCGCCTCGACGCGGAATTCCACTTCGCGGTCGTCCAAAGTGGACATAACACCCTGTTGACCGAAATGTACCGCGGGCTCACCGAGGTGATCACGGCCAGCGTGGCCGCGACGTCGAACGTCACGCCGGGGCACGAGTACCTGCCGGAGATAGGGCATGAAGGGCTCGCCGAGGCCATCGCGGACGGCGACGCCGACCGGGCCGCCAGCGAGGCGTGCGGTTTCCTGGACGAGCTCCTGGCCCGCGTGGAGCACGACGAGAGCTGAAAGTACGTGAAGGCCCCCTTCACTGCGCTAGGCGCAGTGAAGGGGGCCTTCACGTACTTGTCTCGCCTAGGGCACTGTCAGAATCTCCGCGCCGTCCTCGGTCACCACGAGGGTGTGCTCGAACTGGGCGGTCCACTTCTTGTCCTTGGTGGTGACGGTCCAGTCGTCGGCCCAGATGTCGTAGTCGATGGTGCCGAGCGTGATCATCGGCTCGATCGTGAAGGTCATGCCCTGCTCGATGACCGTTTCGACCGACGGCTCCTCGTAGTGCAGGACGGTCGGCGCGGTGTGGAACGCCGGGCCGACACCGTGGCCGGTGAAGTCGCGCACGACGCCGTAGTCGAACCGCTTCGCGTACGCCTCGATGACGCGGCCGATCACGTTGAGCTGCCTGCCGGGGCGGACGGCCTTGATGGCGCGCATGGTCGCCTCGCGGGTGCGCTCGACCAGCAGCCGCGCCTCCTCGGAGACGTCACCCGCCAGGAACGTCGCGTTGGTGTCGCCGTGGACGCCGCCGATGAACGCGGTGACGTCGATGTTGCAGATGTCGCCGTCCTCGATCACCGTCGAGTCCGGGATGCCGTGGCAGATCACCTCGTTGAGCGAGGTGCAGCACGACTTCGGGAACGCGCGGTAGCCGAGGGTGGACGGGTACGCGTGGTTGTCCAGCAGGAACTCGTGGATCACCTTGTCGATGTCGTCGGTCGTCGCGCCGGGTTTGACCGCCTTGCCGCCCTCCTCCAGCGCCTGCGCCGCGATCCGGCTCGCGACCCGCATCGCCTCGATCACCTCGGGCGTGCGGACCCCGTTGCCCGTGTCGCGTTTCGGCGCCGGCCTGTCGACGTACTCGGGGCGGGCGATGCTGGCGGGGACGACTCGCCTCGGCGTCTGGACGCCGGGCTTCAAGGGGGAGCGAACGGACATGTGTCCAGCCTACGACCTGGCGGCTAACCCAGCCCCGCCAGGAAGCGCTGGGCGGCCTCGACGGCCGGTTTGGATGTCCCCGCGTCGGTGGTCAGCACCGCGAAGGCGAGGTCTCCGGTGTAGCCGACGAACCAGCCGTGCGCGTGTGTACCGTCGCCGAACTGGGCCGTCCCGGTCTTGCCCCGGACGTCGGGCAGGGGTTCGAGCAGGGTCGCCGTGCCGTCGGTGACGACCTGGCGCATCATCCCGCGAAGGGCGTCGAGGACCTCCGGACGGATCGGTTTCCCGAGTCCGGACGACGTCGCGGCCATCCCCCGCACCAGCGTCGGCACCGCGACCTTCCCGGACTGGACCGTCGCGGCGGCGACGGCCAGCCCGAACGGGCTCGTCACGACGGTCCCCTGGCCGAACCCGTTCTCCGCCCGCTGCGCGACGGTGTTCGCCGGCGGTACCGAACCGGTGATCGTGGTCAGGCCGGGGATCACGAAGTCGGCGCCGATGCCGAGGTCGCGCGCGGCGTCGGTCAGCGCGGCGGGCGGCAGGTCGGTCGAGAGCTTCGCGAACGTCGTGTTGCAGGATTTGGCGAACGCCGTGGACAGCGGGACGACGCCGAGGGCGAACTTGCCCTCGTTCGGCACCGTCCGGTTCTCGAAGGTGGCCGTGCCGGGGCAGTCGACGGGGCTGTCCGCCCGCACCGAGCCCGCGGACAGCGCCGCGACGGCGGTCGCGATCTTCATCGTGGAGCCCGGCGGGAACCGGCCGGTGAGCGCGATCGCGCCCTGAGGGTCGGCCGGGGCGTTCTGTGCCACGGCCAGGAGTTCGCCTGTCGACGGCTGGATCGCGACCAGCGCGGAGGCCGTCGGGACAGGGGCGAGCGCCCGCTCGGCCGAGCCTTGCGCCTTCACGCTGAGCGTGCTGACGACAGCGGGGGCCGGTTTGGGGTGTTCGGTGTGCAGGTCGATGAGCTCGCCGCCGCCCGTGTCGAGAGTGACGACGCGCCAGCCCGCCGAACCCTCCACCTGGTCCTCGACGAGCGAACGGACGGCGGGGAGCACCTGTTTGCCGAAGTTCTTGTCGTCGGGCAGCAGCCTGTCCTGCTGGCTGAACCGGACGCCCGGCAGGTCGTAGATCTCGGGTTTCACCTCTTGGTAGCTGCTCGCCCGCAGGCTCACCACCGGATAGCCGGCTCCGGGCTTGAGCGCCTTCACCCCGTCGCGGATCGACTGCCCGGTCACGGAGGCTTCGAACCGGTTGAGCGCCGCGCCGAGTTTGTCGGAGACCGCCACCAGGTCGCCCGCCTTCGCCGGGTCGAGCACCACGCTGACGACGTTCTGCGGGCGCAGCAACGGCATCCCGTCGCGGTCCAGCACCGGCGCGAGGTCCGGCGGCTCGGACTTCAATGTGATGCTCTGCTGCGCGGCCAGCTGCGGATGGAGCACGGTGGGCAGCCAGCGCACCTTCCAGCCGTCCTGGGTGGAATAGACCTGCGCGTCGGCCTTGTACGTCCAGACACGGCCTCGCGGGAGATTCCAGGTGAGCTGATAGGTCGCCGTCCCGTTGTCCGCTCCGGACGCGTGCTGGACCTCGTCGGCCGCGACCTTGATCGACTCGGGGGAAAGCGCCTTTCGCGCCATTTCCAGAGACGTCCGCGCGGCATCCGGGGAATCGGTGAAGAAAGCGGCGGCGCCGACGTCACCGGAAGAAAGACCGTCGAGGAAACCCGTGATCGCGTCTTCGGGACCGGAATCGGTGAAGAGTCCGCACCCGGCGGCCGAAAGGCCCACCACCCCCGCGAGCACGGCGACGGCGAAACGACGACCTGCTGGCATGCCCCGGATCCTGCCAGTCCTGGCGGCTTCCGACCGGATGCAACGCCGGTCTGGCTGTGTCCTCTAAAAGAGATGTGTCCTCTAAAAGAGAACTGTCGCGTACTGCCCGACCTGCTGGAAGCCGATCCTGCGATAGGCGGCGAGCGCCGGGCTGTTGTAGGCGTTGACGTACAGGCTCGCGGTGCGGCCCATCCCGCGGACGAGCCTGTTCACCACGGACGCCGTCCCGGCTGTACCGAGGCCGCCGCCGCGGCGTTCCGGATGCACCCAGACCCCCTGGATCTGGCCGACGGTGGAGGACATCGCGCCGATCTCGGCCTTGAAGACGACCTCGCCGTCCTCGAACCGGGCGAACGCCCGGCCGCCGGCGATCAACTCCGCGACGCGGGCGCGATAACCGGCGCCGCCGTCACCGTTGCGGGGATCGACGCCGACCTCTTCGATGAACATGGCTATCGCGGCCGGGAGATACCTGTCGAGTTCCTCGGGGCGCACCGCGCGGACCGCCGGATCGGCGGCGACGGACGGAACTCCGTCGAGCGCCATCAACGGCTGGTCGTGCCGTACTTCGCGGGCGGGGCCCCATTCGGACTCGAGTTCGTCCCACAACCCGAGTACCTGCTCGGCCGGGCCGACCAGTGACGAACAGCTCCGCTGGCGGCGCAGGGCGCGATCGGCGAAGGAGCGTAGGGCGGAGGCGTTGCCGCGCAACGGGATCAGGTTCGGCCCGGAGAAGCACAGCCCCTGGAGCCTGCCCGCCCGCACCGGGCGGGAATCGGCGGCCCAGAGCTCACCACCGAGCCGCCAGGGGTCGAGACCCGCGGTCTCCACCCTGGCACTGACCATGCAGCTGCTGACCGGGTCTGTGGCGAGCGCGGCACGGACCGCCGGATAGTCCCGATCATCGAGCAGCCGTGCACCTGCAAGCCGCAACACCACTCCAGGGTGCCAGATGAGCGGCGTAAACGGAACGCAAGCTTCACGACACGCTGAGAGAACCTCAGCAGGTCGGGCCCCACAAGCGCCATGAAAGGTCCTTTCCTTGCAAATTTTGCGAGGAAAGGACCTTTCATGGCATGGTCTCGACCACTCAGCCGACCGTGACGGTGGGCTCTCCCTCGCCGATCATCTGGCCCGACTCCTCGGCGATCCGCATGGCCTCTTCGATCAGCGTCTCGACGATCGCGTGCTCGGGGACGGTCTTGATGACCTCGCCCTTGACGAAGATCTGGCCCTTGCCGTTGCCGGACGCGACGCCGAGGTCGGCCTCGCGCGCCTCACCCGGACCGTTGACGACGCAGCCCATGACCGCGACGCGCAGCGGGATCTCCATGCCTTCGAGCCCGGCGGTGACCTGCTCGGCGAGCGTGTAGACGTCCACCTGCGCACGGCCGCACGAGGGGCAGGAGACGATCTCGAGCTTGCGCTCCTTGAGGTTCAGCGACTGCAGGATCTGGATCCCGACCTTGACCTCTTCCACCGGCGGCGCCGAAAGCGACACGCGGATGGTGTCGCCGATGCCCTGGCGCAGCAGCGCGCCGAAGGCCACGGCCGACTTGATGGTGCCCTGGAACGCCGGGCCCGCCTCGGTGACGCCGAGGTGCAGCGGGTAGTCGCACTGCTCGGCGAGGATCTCGTACGCGCGCACCATGACCACCGGGTCGTTGTGCTTCACGGAGATCTTGACGTCGTGGAAGTCGTGCTCGGCGAACAGCGACGCCTCCCACAGCGCCGACTCGGCCAGCGCCTCCGGGGTCGCCTTGCCGTACTTGTCCATGATCCGCTTGTCCAGCGAACCCGCGTTGACGCCGATCCGGATCGGGGTGCCGTGGTCCTTCGCGGCCCGCGCGATCTCCTTGACCTGGTCGTCGAACTTGCGGATGTTGCCCGGGTTCACCCGGACCGCCGCGCAGCCCGCCTCGATCGCGGCGAAGACGTACTTCGGCTGGAAGTGGATGTCGGCGATCACCGGGATCTGCGACTTCCGTGCGATCGCGGACAGCGCCTCGGCGTCGTCCGCCGACGGGCACGCGACGCGCACGATGTCACAGCCCGCAGCGGTCAGCTCGGCGATCTGCTGCAGGGTCGCGTTGACGTCGGAGGTGAGCGTGGTGGTCATCGACTGCACCGAGATCGGGTGCTCGCTGCCGACGCCGACCGGCCCGACCTGCAGCTGTCGGGTCTTGCGACGCTCGGAGAGGACGGGAGGAGGAAGCGCTGGCATACCAAGAGCGACAGTCACGCCTTCAAGCGTACCTACCCCGATCGGCGGACATACACGACGTCAGCCGTCACGGTGAGCAGCATTACCTGGGCAGCCCAACGGGCTTAACCGTGCGCTCTGTTATCGGCCCTACGCGTCACTGGAACAGCTTGACCGGGTTCACGATGTCGGCGGTGACGGTGAGCAGAGTCACCGCGCCACCGATGAAGACGAGCACCATCGTGACCGCCGAAAGCTTCGTGTAGTCGACCGGACCACCCGCCGACTTGCCGCACAGTTTCCGGAACCAGTCCCGGACCCGCTCGTACCAGACGACCGCGATGTGCCCGCCGTCGAGCGGGAGCAGCGGCAGCAGGTTGAACACGCCGATGAAGAAGTTCAGGCTCGCCAGCAGGAGGACGAAGACCTCCCACAGCCCGCGCTCGGCGGCCTCGCCACCGATCCGGCTGGCACCGACGACACTGACCGGGGTGTTCGGATCGCGTTCGCCGCCGAAGATGGAATCCACCACCGCGGGGATCCGCGACGGGAACTCGATCAGCCGCTTGGCGGTCTCGGAGAACATCGTGCCGGTGAAGTCGAACGTCGCCCCGACCGCGTCGACCGGGCCGTAGGTCGCCACCAGGGTCTTCGGTACCGGTGAGGCGCCGATCATGCCGACGTCCTTGACCGTGGTCTTGTTGGCGCCGTCGGCCACCAGCCGCTGCACGCGCGGCACGTCGACGGTCAGGTCGAGCCGCTGTCCGTTGCGCTCGACGACGAACGGCGTCGGGCCGCCGGCGACCTGGACGGCGGCGAGCATGTCGGTCCAGGCAGGCGTCGGCTTGCCGGCCACCGACAGGATCCTGTCGCCCGCCTGGATACCGGCGGTCTTGGCCGGGGTCGGCGCACCCGCCGGGCAGGTGGTGTCGTTGAGCTGTTCCATCGTGGTGGCCGTCCGGGCGCAGGAGGTGGCGCTGATCACCGGCTCGGTGGGAGCACTCTGCGCGGCCGGGTTCGGCAGGCCCATGGTGACGGCCATCAGGTAGAGGATGACGAAGCCGAGGATGAAGTGCATGGCCGAGCCCGCCGACATGACGACGGTGCGCTTCCACGTCTTGAAGCGCCACATCGCGCGCTTCGACTCCTCCGGGGTGACCTCGTCGAGCGCGGTCATGCCGGCGATGTCGCAGAACCCGCCGAGCGGGATCCACTTCACGCCGTACTCGGTCTCGCCGCGGCGGAAGGAGAAGACCGTCGGCCCGAAGCCGATGAAGTAGCGCCGGACCTTCATGCCGAAGGCCTTGGCCGCCCACATGTGACCGGCCTCGTGCAGCGCGACCGACAGGCAGATGCCCAGCGCGAACAGCACGATCCCGAGAATGAAGACCACGCGCTACTTCCCCTTACCGATCAGCGAACCGGCACGCTCACGAGCCCAGCGCTCGGCGGCCAGTACGTCATCGACGTCGCGAGGTTCGCGACGCCATTCGTCGGCGGCTTCCACCACCTGGGCAATAGTGTCCACAATCGAGGTGAAGCCGGTGTTCTGTGCCAGGAAGGCGGCCACCAGTTCCTCGTTCGCGGCGTTGTAGACCGCCGGGACGCAGCCACCGACGGTTCCGGCGTGCCTCGCCAGCTCGACGGCGGGGAACGCCTCGTTGTCCAGCGGCTCGAAGGTCCAGCTCGCGGGCTTGTCCCAGACGCAGGCGACCGCGGCGCCGGGAACGCGGTCCGGCCAGTGCAGGGCCAGCGCGATCGGCAGCCGCATGTCGGGCGGGCTGGCCTGGGCGATCGTCGAGCCGTCCACGAACGTCACCATCGAGTGAATGATCGACTGCGGGTGGACGACCACGTCGATGCGGTCGGTCTCGATGTCGAACAGGAGCTTCGCCTCGATCAGCTCCAGACCCTTGTTGACCAGGGTGGACGAGTTGATCGTGATGAGCGGGCCCATCGACCAGGTCGGATGCGCCATCGCCTGCTCGACGGTGACGTCGGCCAGCTCCTCGCGCTTGCGGCCGCGGAACGGGCCGCCCGAAGCGGTGAGGACCAGCCTGGCGACCTCGGATTCGCGGCCCGCGCGCAGGGCCTGCGCGATCGCGGAGTGCTCGGAATCGACCGGGACCAGCTGACCGGGCTTGGCCGCGGCCAGCACGAGCGGCCCGCCCGCGATCAGCGACTCCTTGTTGGCCAGCGCGAGCGTGGCGCCGGTGGCGAGCGCGCGCAGGGTCGGCGGGAGCCCCTGGGAACCGGGGAGCGCGTTGAGCACGACGTCGACCGGGGTGGCGTCGATCATCTCGACGACCGCGTCGGCCCCGGCGAAGATACGCGGGAGCTTGAAGTCGCCGCTGGAGTAGCCGCGCTTCTGCGCCTCGGCGTACAGCGCGAGCTGCAGGTCTTCCACCGCCGTCGGCCTGCTGACGGCGACGGCGTCGACCTCGTGAGCCAGGGCCTGCGCGGCCAGCGCGGCCGGGTCGGAGCCGCCCGCGGCGATCCCGGCGACCCGGAACAGGTCCGGGTTACGGGCCGCGACGTCGAGGGCCTGGGCGCCGACCGAACCGGTCGAACCGAGCACGAGCACACTTCGCGAGGTAGTCATCGGGGCTCATTGTCGCTTGGGGCCCGTCGGGCACGTGCAGCCAGGTGTGGGATCATTCGCGGGCAAGCGAACCATCGGGTTTTGAGGAGTTGATCGTGGCGAGCAAAGCGGTCGAAAAGCGCGGCCGGGTGGGCGTCGACACCGTCGACCCCCGCGACGAGCCGTCGGCCGAGTGGGGCTGGCACGGTTCCTTCCCGAAGGCGACGCGGATCGCGGGCTGGCTGAGCGCGATCATCCTGCTGGTGATGCTGTACGGCAACCACCACGGCTGGACCGAGAACCTGTGGCTGATCGGGCTGTCGCTGCTGATGATGTTCGGGCTGGTGCTCGACATGCGCAAGCAGCGCACGGCCTGGCGCAAGTAGTTCTTTCACGGCTTCACCGGCCCCCGTTCTCCTTCGAGGACGGGGGCCAGTTGCCGTTCTGGGCCCAGAGCTCTCCGACGATCTTGACCGCGTCGTCGGCCTCGACCCCGTAGCGATGCCGGTACTTCGCCGCCGGCCGCTGGATCGCCGCGGCGACGTCCCCGATGGCGACGTCGTTCCAGGAGCCGTTCGGGAAGAACTGCCGCATCACGGCGAGGAACCGGCCGGTCGCCCACTCCGGGTCGGTCCGCTGCTCGAAGCTCCCCCAGCTCGCGCGCTGCTGGAAGAGCCCGACCGAGTCACCGAGGCCGCCGTCGAGGTTGGCGATGCTCGACTCGACGATCACCGTCGCGATCGCGATCGCCGCCGCGCGTTCGTTGAGGCCGGATCTCTGGACGGTTTCGACGACGGCTCTGGCGCACGAGGTGTTGTAGGGGTTCATGTAGCCGCGCATCTTGGTGGCCAGCTGCTGGTTGAGCGCTCCCGCGGTGTCGGTGTCGTCGGCGGACGAACCCGTTTGGGCGCAGGGCAGGGCGACGTGCTCGACCTGGTCGGGCCGGATCTCGGTGGGCGGGAGCGGGGTCAGGCCGACGGTGGCGGCGAGGTACAGGGCGGTGAGGGAGCTCAGCATGTGCGGTGGCCGTCCGGTGCGGGTGGTCGTGAGTGGCGATTGGTGTTCTAACCCGAATCGCCACTCACGACCACCTGGACCGACGCCTCACCGCCGCCCTCACCCACTCGGTGTACAGGCGGTTTCCTCGGCTGAGCCGAGGGCAGGCCTTCTCTGCGACTGCTGATACGCCTGGGACAGACGTGGCGATCACCGAGTCCGTGAAGGCCTCCTTCCCTACCTTCAGGGTCAATGCCAGGAACTTAAGGGCTGGCGTTGATCACGGTTTGAGGGTGGTGGGCGTGGTGGCCTGAGAGGGC
>NZ_JBHRWK010000167.1:0-979 GCF_042647925.1 Amycolatopsis speibonae | reverse complement strand
GGGAGGTAGCGATGTGCGGAATCGCAGGGTGGGTCTCCTTCGGCACGGACCTGACACAACGCCGTGAAGTCATCGACGCGATGACCGCGACCATGGCGTGCCGCGGGCCGGACGACTCGGGCACCTGGGTACGGCCCCAGGTCGCGCTGGGTCACCGGCGGCTGGCGATCATCGACCTGCCGGGCGGCAGGCAGCCAATGGCCGAAGCCGGGCTGGCCGCGATGGTCTACAGCGGTGAGGCGTACAACTTCACCGAGCTGCGCGAGGAACTTTCCAAGCGGGGCCACAAATTCGAGACCGACAGCGACACCGAGGTCGTGCTCCACGGCTACCTGGAGTGGGGCGACGAGGTCGTCGATCACCTCAACGGGATGTACGCCTTCGCGATCTGGGACGAGCGCGACGAGAAGCTCGTGATGATCCGCGACCGCATGGGCATCAAGCCGTTCTACTACTACCCGACCCCGGACGGCGTCCTGTTCGGCTCCGAACCGAAGGCGATCCTCGCGAACCCCTTGGCACGCAAGGTGGTCGACACCGACGGCCTGCGCGAGCTGATGACGATGACCAAGACCCCGGGCTGGTCGCTGTGGAAGGGCATGTACGAGGTCGGGCCGGGCACGATCGTCACCGTCGACCGCTCCGGGATCCGCACGCGGACGTACTGGAAGCTCGACGCGAAGCAGCACACGGACGACCAGGAGACCACGGTCGAGCGGGTCCGCGAGCTGATGACCGACATCGTGCACCGTCAGCTGATCGCCGACGTGCCCCGCTGCGTCCTGCTGTCCGGCGGCCTGGACTCCAGCGCCGTCACCGGTCTCGCCGCCGCGCGGCTGGCCGAACAGGGCGAACGGCTGCGCACGTTCTCGGTCGATTTCCAGGGCCAGGAAGACAACTTCCAGCCGGACGAGATGCGGGACACCCCGGACTCGCCCTTCATCCGCGACGTGGCGCAACTGGTCGGCTCCGACCACAA
>NZ_JBHRWK010000166.1:0-5542 GCF_042647925.1 Amycolatopsis speibonae | reverse complement strand
CGCGGGTACTCGCATACCGGTCACCGTCACAGCCGCGGCTTGCAAATCCCGTACCCAGTCCTGCAACTCCGTCTGTGTCGCCGAACTCGGGCTCGCCTCGTCCGAACTACGGGTCTTCTTCAGATACGCCTCCAGCGAGCCGTCTTCGCCAGGACCCGCACCCCAGCGCTTCACACCCGCCGAACCCCCCGCCGGAAGAGCCTCACTCGACCCAACACCCGGCACACCCTGACTTTCCGTCCCTGGATCGACAGCCACAGGATCAGCACCACCCGGAGCAAGATGCCGCGGCCCGTCAAGACCAAGACCACCAACAGAACCGGGAACGGTATAAGACCCTTCGATCAGGCCACCGCCCTGCTCCTGCGGCGAGCCGACCCGCCGCGCCCAGCCACCACCACCCTCAAACAAAACCAGCTCCGGCACACCATCCCCGGTCCAATCCAGCGAACCGACCCGCGCCCCCGGGCCAGGCCCCCGCACCCCCAACCACAACAAACCGACCGGATACCACACATCAACACCAAACCGCACCCACAAATCAAGAGCCAACCTCCACAGAACACCATCACCGGTCTCACACCCGAACAACCGGATCGCCTCACCTTCACGCCACCCCGAACTCCGCAACGCCCGCTCGATCGCATCCAGATGACGAGCCTCCTCATCCAGCAACACCACCCCATGCACACCGTCTTCCTTCGGCAACCACCAAGCCGCACCCCCCAACACCGAACCCACTTCACCGATGATCACCCCCACCGGCGCCGGCTGTATCCGCGCCTCCTCCCGCCACAGCCGCTCCGACATCTCCACCCGAAACTCCCGCGAAAACCCCTCCATCTCCACCTGCGACAACCCCTGCAACCCCACCTGCTCCGGCTGCACCGACCCGACCAGCCACCCACCACCACCCCCAGCACCAGACACAACCGGCACACCGGCCGTGGAAAAACCTGGCGCACCGGCACCACTTCCGCCAGATCGGCCAGATCGGCCAGATCGGCCAGGAAGAGCCGAGCCCGAGGAGGCGTTGCCGACAGAATGCTGCACAACGCTCTGGGAAGAGCCGAGTTTCCAGTCGCGCACCGTCGTGACGCCCGCGATGCCTCCGGTGAGCCCCGCAAGTCTTTCCGCCGTCAGCTTTGCTCCGGGCTCTTGAGCCTTCTCCTCGTAGTACGCCCGCATCCACACCTCGGTCCACCGCAGCAACGGATACGAGTACCTGTTCCTCGCGTCGGGCTCCAAGGAGATGATGACCGGCAAATCGTCCTTCTTCGCCTGCAGGAACGACAACAGATCAGGGAACTTCCGCAACTCCCCCCCGTGCCACACCTCCTCGTCAGGACGGAAATCCATGAACCAATCAGGAACAAGCAAAGCGACCTCGCCCAGCTTCAACGCAGAAGGTGCGTTCCAGCGCGTAAGCTCACGCGCCCGATCCTTACTGATCCGTCCGTTGGAAAGAGCAGCCACCAAAAGCGCGGGTACTCGCAAACCGGTCACCGCCACAGCCGCGGCTTGCAAAGCCCGTACCCAATCCACCGGCGTCGCCTCGCTCGAACGACCCGGCACCTTCAGGTACGCCTCCAGCGAGGCGTTTTGGCCAGGACCCGCACCCCAGGGCTTCACAACCGCCGGAACCAGCTG
The DNA here is from genome assembly GCF_042647925.1 of Amycolatopsis speibonae. Taxonomy (NCBI): domain Bacteria; kingdom Bacillati; phylum Actinomycetota; class Actinomycetes; order Pseudonocardiales; family Pseudonocardiaceae; genus Amycolatopsis; species Amycolatopsis speibonae. The sequence continues at coordinate 3,892 of NZ_JBHRWK010000166.1, read as the reverse complement.
CGGTTGGGCAAGACCAAGGACACCACCGGGAGCGAGCGGCGCAGGGACGGTATAGGTCCCTTCAAACCGGCCACCGGAATGCTGCAGCTCCGACCCGACCGGCCACCAGCCACCACCCCCAGCACCAGGCACAAACGGCACCGGCACACCGGCCGCGGAATAACCCGGCGCACCGGCCCCGAAACCAGACCCCGGCATCTCCAACCCCGACGGCAGCGACCCCGGCTGCAGCATCTGCGACCCCGGGGCTTCCGTGACTTCCGGGGCTTCCAGCCGCCGGCGCTTCCGCTGTGGCTTCGTTGAAGCACCGGCACCACTTCCGCCAGATCGGCCAGATCGGCCAGGAAGAGCCGAGCCTGAGGAGGCGTTGCCGACAGAAAGGTCCGCAACGCTCTCGGAAGAGCCCAGTTTCCAGTCGCGCACCGTCCTGGGGCGCGCGATGCCTCCGGTGAGCTCCGCAAGTCTTGGCGCCGTCAGGTTTGCTCCGGGCTCTTGAGCCTTCTCCTCGTAGTACGCCCGCATCCACACCTCGGTCCACCGCAGCAACGAATACGAGTACCTGTTCCTCGCGTCGGGCTCCAAGGAGATGTTGACCGGCAAATCGTCCTTCTTCGCCTGCAGGAACGACAACAGATCAGGGAACTTCCGCAACTCCCCCCCGTGCCACACCTCCTCGTCAGGACGGAAATCCATGAACCAATCAGGAACCTCGCCCAGCTTCAACGCAGAAGATGCGTTCCTACCCGTATGCCCACGCACCTGATTCTTATTGATCTGTCCGCCGGAAAGAGCAGCCACCTCAGCCGCGGGTATTCGCCTACCGGTCTCCGCCACAGCCGCGTCTTGCAAAGCCCCTACCCATTTCCGCAACTCCTCCTGCGTCGCCGGGCCCGCCTCGTTCGAACTACGGGTCTCCTTCAGATACGCATCCAGCGAGCCGTTTTGGCCAGGACCGGCACCCCAGGGCGCCTCACCCGCCGGAACCTCCGCCGGAAGAGCGTCACTCGACCCGGCACCGGTCACACCCTGACCTTCCGCCCCTGGATCGAAGGACACCAGATCAGTGCCACCGGGGGTGAGGTACCACGATTGGTCAAGACCAAGGCCAAGGCCACCATCAGAAGCCGCCAGCGGCACAGGAACGACATAACCCCCTCCGAACCAGCCACCGGAATGCTGCAGCTCCAACCCGACCGGCCTCCAGCCACCACCCCCAGCACCAGGCACAAACGGCACCGGCACACCGGCCGCGGAATAACCCAACGCACCGTCCCCGACCCCGAAACCAGACCCCGGCACCCTCAACAGTTCATGTTCGACACCAGAACGCCATCCCGCACCCCCCGGCATCTCCAGCAACTGCGACCCTGAGGCTTCCGGGGCTTCCAGCCGCGGGCGTTTCCCCTGTGACGTCGTTGAAGCACCGACACCACTTCCGCCAAATGGGCCAGGAAAAGCCGAGCCTGAAGGGGCGTTGCCGACAGAATGCTCCGCAAAGCTTTGGGGAAAGCCGAGGTTCCGGTCGCGTACCGTCCGGGGGTGCTCGATGCCTCCGGCGAGCGGCCTCACGGCTGTTCCGGTCTCTCCAAGCTCCGCCTCGTACGCCCGCTTCCACACCTCGGTCCACCGCAACAACGGATCCGAGTAATTCCCGTTCTCGTCGGGCTCCAACCAGATGTTGACCGGCAACCGGTCCTTATTCGCCCTCAGGAACGGCAACAGATCAGGGAATTGACCCTCCCCCTCACCAGGACGGAACGCCATGACCCACGGAGGAACAAGCGAAGCGACCTCGTCCGGCTTCAACTCACGAGGTGCCCACCTGGTCGTAAGGTGAATCGCCTTCTTCGCATCGATCAGTCCGTCGGAGAGAGCAACCACCACATGCGCGGGTACTCGCATACCGGTCTCCGTCACAGCGTCCTGCTGAATACCGGTCAGCCATTTCCGCAACGCCGTCGTCGTCGCCTCGTTCAAACGACCAGTCGCCTCCAGATACGCTCGGAGCGAGTCCCCCCGGCCAGGACCGGGACGCCAGGACTTTACATCCACATGCACATACTCCGGAATCCCCGGCGGTTGCCCGGAGCCCTCCCCCTCGCCTGAGGAGGATTTATCGAGAGAACGATCCGCGACGCTCTCGGAAAAGCCGAGGTTCCAGCTGGATACCGTCTCGTGGTACACGATGTGTCCGGAGAGCGACGCAAGTCTTTCCGCCGTCAGGTCTGCTCCGAGCCCTTGAGCCTTCTTCTCCTTGTAGTACGCCCGCATCCACACCTCGGTCCACCGCCGCAACGGTTCCGAGTACCTCTCCCCACCGTGCTCCAACCAGATGTTGACCGGCAACCGATGTCCGTTCGCCTTCAGGAACGACAACAGATCACCGTACTGCTCCCACTCCCCCTCACTAGGACGGAACTCCATGAACCACTTCGGCATCAGCTTGCGAACCTGCTCCAGACTGGGCTCAAGAATTGGGTTCTTGCCCGTACGATATTGCGCCTGCTTCGCATTGAGCTGTTTGCCGGAAAGAGCAGCCACCAAAGGCACGGGTACTCGCATACCGGTCACCCGCACAGACGCGTCTTGCAAAGCCCGAACCCAATCCTGCAACACCTCCGGCGTCACCTCGCCCGAATGACCGGTGTCCCTCAGATACGCCTTCAGCGAGCCGTCTCGGCCAGGACCCGCACCCCAGGGCACCTCACCCGCCCGAACCGCCTCCAGAAAAGCCTCACTCGCCCCAGCACCGGCCACACCCTGACCTTCCGCCCCCGAACCGGAAGACACCGGATCAGTGTCACCGGGGGCGAGGTGCCGCGGTCGGCCAAGACCAAGGCCACCTTCGGGAGCGGGGACGGTATAGGGCCACCCTTCGATCCGGCCATCGGGATGCTGCCGGTCCGGGCGGACCCGCCACACCCAGCCACCACCACCCGCAACATCACGCAAAACCAGCACCGGCACACTGTCCTCGGTCAACCCCAGTTTGCCGACCCGGGCCGCGGGACCATCCTCCTCCACCTCCAGCCACAACAACTCGATCGGATACCCCACAGCAACACCAAGCCGCTCCTGCAAACCGCCCGCCAACCGATCCAGAGCACCATCACCGGTCTCACACGCGAACAACCGGACCGGTTCACCACCCCACCCCGAATCCAGCACCGCCCGCTCGATCACACCCAAATCACGAGCACCCTCATCCAGCAACACCACCCCATGCACACCGGCTTCCTTCAGCAACAACGCCGCCGCATCCCTCAACAGCGAACCCACACCACCGATGAGCACCCCCACAGGCGCCGGCTGTATCTGCTCCTCCCGCCCCGGCCGCTGCGACATCTCCTCCTGCAACTCCCGCGCCAACCCCTCCATCTCCACCCGCTCCGGCAGCCCCGACCCGACCAGCCACCCCCCACCACCAGACACAACCGGCACACCACCCCCGGCAAAACCCAACACACCGCCCCCCACCCCCAACCCCGACGACAGCAACCCCGGCTGCAGCATCTGCGGCCCCGTGGCTTCCAGCGAAGCGCCGACACCACTTCCGCCAGGCGGGCCCGCAAGAACCGAGCCTGGGGGGGCATCGCCGTGAGAAAGTTGTTCAACGCTCTTGGGAAAGCCGCTGCTCCAGTTGTATACCGTCGAGGAGCCCACGATGCCTCCGACGAGCGGTATAAGGTGCTTCACTGCCGGGGCATTTCCGGTCTTTCGAAGCTCCGCCTCCTGGTACGCCCGCAACCACACCTCGGTCCACCGCACCAACGGATCCGAGTACCTCGCCCTACCGGGCACCAACGAGATGTTGACCGGCAACCAGTCCTTCTTCGCCTGCAATAACAACAACAGATCGTCGTACTTATTCCACTCCCCCTCGTGCAACACC
>NZ_JBHRWK010000165.1:1410-3852 GCF_042647925.1 Amycolatopsis speibonae | reverse complement strand
GACAAAGCAACCGCCAACCCCGCCAGAACACCATCACCCACCTCACACGCAAACAACCGGATCGCCTCACCAACAACCCACCCCGAATCCAGCACCCCCCGCACAATCACACCCAAATCAGGAGCACCCTCATCCAGCAACACCACCCCATGCACACCGGCTTCCTTCAGCAACAACGCCGCTGCATCCCTGAACACCGAACCGACACCACCGATGATCACCCCCACATCCGCCGGCTGTATCTGCTCCTCCCGCCCCAGCCACTGCGACATCTCCTCCCGAAACTCCCGCGACACCCCCTGCATCTCCTCCTGCCCCAGCTGTATCTGCGCCTCCTGCTCCAGCCTTTGCGACATCTCCTCCTGCAGCTCCCGCGCCAGCCCCTGCATCTCCACCTGCTGCAGCTCCGACCCGACCGGCCACACCCAGCCACCACCCCCAGCACCAGGCACAACCGGCACCGGCATACCGGCCGCGGAAAAACTTGGCGCACCGGCCCAGACCCCAGAACCAGATCCCGGCAACCCCAACGTTTCATGTTCGGCACCAGGACGCCGTCCTGCACCCTCCGGCACCTCCAACCCCGGCCGCAGCAACTGCGACCCCGAGGCTTCCGGGGCTTCCGGCCGCGGGCGCGTCCGCTGTGGCGTCGGTGAAGCCGACCGCCGACGTTTCCCCTGTGACGTCGTTGAAGCGCCGACACCACTTCCGCCAGATGGGCCAGGAAAACCCGAGCCTGAAGGGGCGTTGTCGAGAGAAAGATCCGCAAAGCTCCAGGAAGAGTCGCTGTTCCAGAGAAGTACCGTCTCGCTGTGCACGATGCCAGTGAGCCGCGCAAGCTCCTCCGGTTCCAGGACTGGTCTGTTCGCTTGAGCCCTCGCCTCCTGGTACGCCCGCAGCCACACCTCGACCCACCGCAGCAACAGGTCCGGGTACTGCTGTTGCCCCTTGGGCTCCAACGAGATGTTGACCGGCAACCGATGCCTGTTCGCCTTCAGCAACGACAACACATCATCGAACTGCAGCCACTCCCCCTCACCAGGGCGGAAATCCGTTAACCACTTAGGAACAAGCGAACGGACCTTCTTCAGATCGGACGCAGAAGGTCCGTACGCGGACGTAATCCCACGCGCCTGCCCCATAGTGATCCGTCCGCCGGAGAGAGTAACCATCAAAAGCGCGGGTACTCCCAGACCGGTCTTCTTCACAGCGTCCCGCTGAATACCGATCCCCCATTCCCGCACCTTGTCCGGCGTCGCCTCGCTCAAACGACCCTTCGCCTTCAGATACGCCTCTAGCGAGACCCCCTTGCGAGGACCGGGACGCCAGGCCACCAGCGCCACATCGTCCAGATCAGCTGCCGGCGGTTGCCCGGAGCCCTCCCCCTCACCCGAGGGGGCGTCGTCGAGAGACAGGTCCGCAAAGCTCCAGGAAGAGTCGCGGTTCCAGTCTTGTACGGTCGTGTACTGCGCGATGCCTCCGACGAGCGGCACAAGCTCCTCCGGCGTCAGGACTCGCTTGTCCGCTTGAGCCCTCGCCTCCTTGTACGCCCGCATCCACACCTCGACCCACTTCTGCAACGGCTCCGAGTACAGCGGCTTCTGCCCACGGGTCTTCCCACTGGGCTCCAACCAGATGTTGACCGGCAACTTTTCCTTATTCGCCTTCAGGAACGCCAAAACGTCACCGAACTGCTCCCACTCCCCCTCACCAGGACGGAAATCCGTTAACCACTCAGGAACAAGCGAGCGAACCCTCTTCAGACCGTACAGAGAAGTTCCGTGGTCACGCTTGTAATCGTACGTAAAATCATGCGCCTGCTTCCTACTGATCTCTCCGCCGGAGAGAGCAAACACCAAAGGCGCGGGTACTCCCATACCGGTCTGCTTCACAACCTCCGCATGCAGACTCTCGAACCAACCGCGCGACCACCCGGCCTTCACCTTCGAACGACCGGTCCTCCTCAGGTACTCACGCCACGTGGTAGCGGCACCTACCCCAGGACCGGGACGCCCGGACGCCACATCCTCCGGAACCCCCTCCAGAAGGCGGTCACCCGATCCGGCACCGGTCACACCCTGACCTTCCGTCCCCGGACCGGAAATCCCTGAGATCCCAGGATCCGGCGCTTCCACGAGGTACCGCAACGTATTCGCCACCCCAGGAGGGGGACGCCAGGACACCACCTCCACATACTCCGCCGGAAGAGCGCCGACACGACTGATGCCAGAGGGGCCCGCAAGAGCCGGGCCCGAGGATTCGTCGACAGAATGCTCCGCAACGCTCTGGGAAGAGCCGAGTTTCCAGTCATCTACCGTCCCGGATGTCACGATGCCTCCAGTGCTCAGCGCAAGCTCCTCCGACGTCAGGACTGGCTTGTTCGCTTGAGCCCTCGCATCGTAGTAAGCCCGCATCCACACCTCGGTCCACCGCAGCAACGGT
>NZ_JBHRWK010000165.1:0-1300 GCF_042647925.1 Amycolatopsis speibonae | reverse complement strand
ACTGCCGCCACTCCCCCTCATGCCACTCCCCCTCGCGCAACTCCCCCTCGTACCACTGCACCTCACCAGGACGGAACGCCTTGACCCACGGAGGCACCAGCGAACGAACCCGCTCCGGAGTGGGCGCAAGAGTTGCGCGCGAGTCCCTACGACCTCTCACCTGCTTCGCAGTGATTTGTCCGTCGGAAAGAACAGCCACCACAGGCGCGGGTACTCGCAAACCGGTCACCGTCACAGCCGCGTTTTGCAAATCCTGTATCCAGTACTGCAAATCCGTCGACGTCGCCGGGCTCGAACGATTGTTCTTCTTCAGATACCCCGCTAGCGTGGCGTCTTGGCCAGGACCGACACCCCACTCCACATCCGCCGGAAGAGCGTCACTCGGTCCGGCACCGGTCACCCCCTGACCTTCCGTCCCTGGACCGGCAGACACAGGATCAGTGTCACCGGGGGCGAGGTGCCGCGGTTGGTCAAGACCAAGGCCACCTTCGGGAGCGGGGACGGTATAGGGCCACCCTTCGATCCGGCCATCGGGATACCGCCGGTCCGGGACCCGCCGCACCCAGCCACCACCACCCGCAGCATCAAACAAAACCGGCACCGGCATACCGTTCTCGGTCAAACCCAGTTTGCCGACCCGGGCCGCGGGGCCAGGCCCCTCCACCTCCAGCCACACCAACTCGATCGGATACCCCACAGCAACACCAAGCCGCTCCTGCAAACCGACCGCCAACCGATCCAGAGCACCATCACCGGTCTCACACGCGAACAACCGGACCGGTTCACCACCTTCACGCCACCCCGAACCCCGCACCGCCCGCTCGATCACCTCCAGATCACGAACACCGTGATCCAGCAACACCACCCCATGCACACCGGCTTCCTTCAGCAGCAACGCCGCCGCATCCCTCAACTCCGAACCCACACCACCGATGATCACCCCCACAGGCGCCACCATCACGTCATCGTGAACAGACGGCACACCACCCAACACCCCCTCCTCCCGCGGCCACATCACCTCACCCACCAACGAACGCGAAAGAACATCGGCGGAAACCGGCCCCCGCCCACCACCGTCAGACAACCGCCCCGAACCAACCTGCCACCCCCCGCCACCACCCCCAGCACCAGACCAACCCGGCACCGGCACACCGCCCTCGGAATAACCCAGCGAACCGACCCCGACCCCAGAAGGCCACCCTGAAACCCCCGGCAACTCCGGCGGCAGCACCCCCTGCATCTCCAACCTCAGCAACCCCGACGGCCCCGGGGCTTCATCCTCGACACCAGAACGCCACCC
>NZ_JBHRWK010000164.1:1025-75380 GCF_042647925.1 Amycolatopsis speibonae | reverse complement strand
CAGCGGCGGAGCTCTCCCTCTTTGCGGGTGGCTATCATGTCGTAGCCGTCCGCCACCACGAAGACCTCCGGACCTACCGCCAGCTGCGGCAGCGGAACTGCTCGACTGCGACAACTCTGTCCTAGCAGACGTTTTGTCGCCGATCGACAGCCAGGTCATCGACGCGGCCGTAGAGAATGTGGTCCCGACGTACGCCGTCGTCGTCGCCATCATCGGCGAACTCCTCTCAATCCATGTTGGCGATCGATAGGTTTGTTCTCGATCTCCTGAATGGTGCGAGGGACAGCGCGGAACGACCGGCCAGTCGTTGGCCGTGTCGGGCTCCGCGCCGAGATCCACGACCAGGATCGGGATCGGGTGCCCGGATCGTGGTTCCGTCGACGTACGTCGCGTTGGCCTCGAACTCGTCCGGTGTCACCCAACTGATCCCGGCCTTCACACGAGCGAAGTGAGAGTCTGAGTCGTGGAATCCGGCTGGCTGAATCGATCGTGCTCCTGGCGCGAATCGTTCGAATACGCGCAATGCCGACGCCGGGCACCAGCGGCCGAGAAGGCCGGAGGTGCGACCAGTTACTCCAAGTATCGTTCGTTCGACTGAAACCTAAAGAACCGCATGACCAAAATGCCGGTGCGTTCCACGACGTGGAACCCGAGATTGTTTCATTAGCGTTGGCGTGGAACGGGCCGCCGGACGTCTCCTGTCGAGCAACCTTCGGCACACTGCCGCGGCTGCCTGGCGGCATGGAAAGATCGACGATCCGCGCTGGTGAACGACTCACTGAGCCTTTTCACCCCGGTGACGGGGTGTCGCCTGCCACCACACCGCAGGACCCGCACTGCCACCTCCCGCTGCGCGGCTGCGAGATGTTCAACCAGGTCGCAGTGTTCCGATCACCACGGGCGGTGGCAGGCCAAGAGGACTGGGGCACACCGGACGAGCTCGACACCGCTTTCGCCGAGACCGCTGGTGGCGCATGTACGACCGCGACCCGATCCCCGAGTGGGCGAAAGGTCGCCTTGTGCTGACTGGGGGACGCCGCGCACCCGATGCTGCGGTACCTCGCCCAGTGCGCCTGTCAGGCACTCGAAGACGCCGATTGCCCGGCCACCTCGCCACACAGACGGGTGACGACAGAGGTATCGATAGGGACGCGGCACTACGTGGCTATCCCCACGCCAGACTCCGGTGCGCAACGCCATGCCGCACGATCGCGTCACAGCCGACTACCGGTACATCGACTGGCTCTACCAGGCACGTCATCCTGGTCGCTGACGGAACGACCCGGGCTTGCCCGTTCGGATGAATCCGAAGACTTCGCCTAGAGGCCTCAGAGATACCCGGCGAAGATCGTCGGAGGTCACCTCGGACCGCGTGAAGCCACCGAAGAACGCCTGGCAGACCCGAAGCAGGCGACTCCGACGAGCGAGTCGCGGGCCAGCCCGCCGCACTCGCGACCTATCGGACCACTGTGGGCAACCCGATCAGTCGAAGATCCAGTTTCGCCTTGACAGTTTGCTAGGTACCTTGCAAAATGAGAATGTATGGCAGCTAGCAAACTCGTTCCGGCCTGGAACGGCAGCCGTCATCCCTCAGCTGGAAGGCAAGCACATGAGCACAGCTTCACACCGTGGGCTTCGGACCGGGCAGCAGGTGGCCGCATGACCTCGACGACCTTGGCCAACCTGGATCCGGCTCGCTGGACGGGCCGGATCTGGACCGGACAGTGGCAGCCGGGTTCGGCCGGTGACCACGACGTGTTCTCCCCCTCGACCGGCAAGCACCTCGCGACGATCGGCTACGCCTCCCCCGCCGACATCGACGCGAGCGCCGAGATCGCCGTGGCCGCCCAGCGCGAATGGGCCGCACGGACCTACGAGGAGCGGGCCGCGATCATGCGGCGGGCCGGCGACCTCTGGCGGGCCCACGCCGACGAGGTGACGGAGTGGGTCCGGGCGGAGTCCGGTTCGGCCGCGTTCAAGGCCGCGAACGAGGTCGAGATAGCCGCCCAGGAGTGCTACGAGGCCGCCGCCCTGACCTCGGTGCCCTACGGCGAGATGATCCGCTCCACCCAGCCCCGGCTCAGCCTCAGCCGCCGCCTCCCGGTCGGGGTGGTCGCGGTGATCGCGCCGTTCAACGCGCCGATCGTTCTCTCCATCCGCGCGGTCGCCCCCGCGCTGGCGCTCGGCAACGCCGTCCTGCTGAAGCCGGACAGCCGGACCCCGATCTGCGGCGGGGTCGCCCTCGCCGCGATCTTCGAGGAAGCCGGCGTACCCGCAGGCGTCTTCCAGGTCCTTCCCGGCCGAGGAGCCGTCGCCGGGGAGCGGCTGATCACCAACCCGCACACCCGGGTCATCGCTTTCACCGGCTCGACCGGTGCGGGCCGCCGGGTTGGCGAGCTCGCGGCGATCAACCTCAAGCGCGCCCACCTCGAGCTCGGCGGCAACAACGCCTTGATCGTCCTCGACGACGCCGATCTCGCCACCGCCCCGAGCGTGGGCGCGGCGGGCTCATTCCTCCACCAGGGGCAGATCTGCATGGCCACGGGCCGGCAACTGGTCCACGAGTCCATCGCCGACGAGTACGTGGCCAGGCTGGCCGAGCACGCCAACGCGCTCACCGTGGGAGACCCGGCCGCCGATCCGACGGTCAACCTCGGACCGATCATCGACGAGAAGCAGCGCGACAGCATTCACGCGCTCGTGACCGACACCGTCGCCGCCGGCGCGACACTCGTGGCCGGAGGCACGTACCAGGACCTCTTCTACCGGCCGACGGTCGTGGACCACGTCACGTCCTCCCACCGCCTGTTCCGGGAAGAGACGTTCGGGCCGGTGGCCCCGATCATCCGCTTCTCGACCGTCGAAGAAGCCGTCGAGCTGGCCCGCGACACCCCGTACGGACTGTCCCTGGGCATCCTGACCGGCAACGTCATGCGCGGACTGGACCTGGCCGACCGGATCCCCTCGGGCAACGTCCACATCAACGACCAGACCATCAACGATGAGGCCCCCGCTCCCTTCGGCGGGGTCGGCGACTCCGGCAACGGCTCCCGCCACGGCGGCCACCAGGCCAACCTCGAGGCCTTCACCGAGGCCCAGTGGCTGACCCTCCGCGGCACCCCGCCCAGCTACCCCTTCTGAGGCCGCTCCCGCAGTGCCACAAAACGAGGAGAAAGTGTGAACAACCAATCTCTGATCGCAACCGCACCGGTGCACGGCCTCTCGGTGCAGGAGAGGGACCGCCGCTGGGACCGCACTCGCGAGCTCATGCGCGAACAGGGCCTCGACATCCTACTGGTCGGCGGGTTCCGCAGCCGCGACCACTACGAGCACTACCTCAGCAACGACTACATCGAAGGCGCGGTGATCTTCCCGCTCGCCGGCGACCCGGTCACGGTGTCGTGGGGTGCCACCCGCGTCTTCCGGGCTGAGGACAGCTTCGCGCGCGGAGTCGTTCCGTGGATCGACGACTACCGTGTGGGCCTGGACGGAGCCGCGGTGGCGAGCCTGATCCGGGACCTCAGCCCGAGCGGCAGGATCGGGATCGTCGGGCTCGAGACCCAGACCGCGGGCGAGTTCAGCGGCTTCGTCCCCGCCCGGTTCTGGCTGGACCTGACCGCCAGTGTCGGGAACCGCGAGATCGTGGACGTCTCCTGGGACTTCAATGAGATGATGCTGCCCAAGAGCGAAGAGGAGCTGACCCTGCTCCGCTGGGCCGGCGCCGCCGCCGACGCGGCCGGTCAGGCCATGCTGGACGTGGTCGCCCCAGGCGTGCCCGAGACCGAGATCTACGCCGAAGTCCTCGCCGCCCTGCACCGGCGTGGATGCAGCGTCCGCTATCCGACCCTGATCCTGAACTCGGGTTACCCGAGCCTGTCCTGGGGACCCCCGCGGTGGACGACCACGGCCGAGCCGCCCCGGACGATCACCGAGCAGGACCTGGTGATGGCCGAGATCTTCCCCATCTACGGCAACGCCGAGGTCCAGGCGCAGATGGCAATCGCGGTGGGGAAACCCGAGCCGGCCATCGTCCAATGCGCGGCGGTGGCCCGGGCCTCTTACGAGGCCGGCCTGTCCGTTCTGCGAGCCGGCGTCAAGTTCCAGGACCTGGTACGAGCCATGGAACAGCCGTTGCTCGACGCCGGGTGCTGGGCGCTCACGCCGCTGGTCCACAGCCTCAACCCGCAGGCCTTTCTCGGGATGTCCCACGCTAACGAGCAGGACGCCGCGGTGGCGACCACACTGCCCGGCCCCCCTTCGCCGAACGCGTCGCGCCTCTTCGGTGAGGACCTGGTCCTGCCCGCGGGCACCTCGCTGGCGTTCGAGCCGAACGCCTGCGTCGGGCGCACGAGGGTGGTCGTCGGCGGAACGATCATCGTGACCGAGACCGGCTACGAGGAGATCAACAGCCTCTCGACGCGCCTGCACGTCAAGGGCGCCTGACCGGTGCGGGCAGAGCGCTTCGTCTCCATCCTCGACGTGGTCCTCGCCCTCACCGAAGCCCGCAGTGGTCCTGCATCGCCCGCGGAGCTCATGAAACCCGCCCTAGCACCACCGGCGGGCGCGTCGCGGTCGCCGGCGAGGACCCGAGATTCGCCACACCCGCGCACGACTTGACTTCCAAGCTCACTTCCAGTTACATTTGTTAGGTACCTAGCATTATCCGACGAAGAGGATCAGCCTCGGTCGGATGGCCCGAATATCCACGGGCCACGACGATCGAACATCTCCCGAGAAAGGCAACACACTCATGACTATTCTGGTGACCGGAGCGACGGGCCTGGTAGGTACGCGGCTCCTTCCGCGACTGGTGGAGGCGGGCCACGACGTCCGCGCGCTCGTCCGGTCCGAGCGGCCGCTCCCGAGTGGTGTCGAAGGTGTCGTCGGCGACATCCTCGACCCCGATAGCCTTCCCGCCGCGGTCAAGGGCATCTCGGCGGTCGTGCACATGGCCGCGGTCCTGCGCACCCCGAACCCGGAACAGATCGAACAGGTCAATCTGGACGGGACCCGCAACCTGATCGAGGCCGTCAACGCCAACGCGCCCGAGGCTCGGTTCATGATGGCCAGCACCAGCCTGGTCTACAGCCACGACCTGCCCAACCCGGCCCGCGAGGACGACCGGACCGAGGCTCCGATGGCGTACCCGGCCAGTAAGGTCAAGGCCGAGAAGCTGCTGCGCGAGTCCGGACTGAACTGGTCGGTCCTGCGACTGGCTTTCGTCTACGGCGACGGCGACAACCACCTGCAGTCCGCGCCCGGCCTGCTCGCCGGCTGGGACTGGCACCCGTCCCAGTCGCTGAGCCTGGTCCACCACCGCGACATCGCCACCGCGGTCAACCTCGCCCTCACCGGCGCCATGGACGGCCAGACCGTCAACATCACCGATGAGGCGCCGACCACGGTCTTGGAGATCGCGAAGATCGTGGGCGCCGACTACCCGGCCTCGGCCGAACCGCTGGCGCAGCCGTGGATGGGCCGCATCGACGGCTCGCTGGCGCGCAGCCTGGGCTTCACGCCCACGGTTTCCACCGTCTACCAGGCCGCGCGCGACAACGCGCTGTGAGCGAGGGGGGCTGCTGCGGCGATAGGCTCACATCGCTGTAAGCGGTTTAGAAGAAGAAACCGTGACCTTCGTGTGCAGCAACTCCTGAATCGACTGGCCCTTCCAGGGTCCTGTGTGAGGCTGACGATGGAGGAATGGGGACGTTGAGTGTCCCCATTCCTCCATCGTCAGCGAGCACCCCGGTTGCCGAGCACCCCTGAAGGGGGCCCAGCAGACGGGTGTTCGGTGTATCCGTGGCGCTTCACGGCACCATCCGGCTCGGATCACCGCCACATCGAAGCCGATGAACCTGAGCATGGTTTCGTCGGTGCGTGGGCGAAGCAAGCGATCGGCGCGACAAGTCGTGTTCCGGTCGCGCCCGAGATCGATCGACCTGAGCAAGGGTCTCCTGGCGCAGGCCCGGCGAGAAAACGTAGCTCACCGCGCAGCCTCACCAGAGGCTGACACCTTGCGCGTCCGGCTCGGGTAGGCGCCGCTCGGGGCCCGCCGGCTCGTCAAGATCGTCCGGTCCGAGTACGAGTGCCGGCTACTTGAAGTCGCCGCCGTCCGGTCACTGTGGTCGGCACCAGGAGCTATACCGCGGTGCCATCCTCGACCGGATCGGCAATCGGACCGTGGGATTCCTGAGTGGCCGGGATGACCGCGTGCGGGCTACGGAGGGTCAGCACAGCGACCAGGCTTACCACGGAAGCAAGAGCGACGTATCCCGCGACGGCGCCGAGACCGCCGGTGGAGCCGACGAGCACGGTGGCGATGATGGGCGCGATCGCGCCGCCGAGTACGCCGCCGATGCCATAGGCGACCGACGCGCCGCTGTAGCGGATCTCGGCGGGGAACGCCTCGCTGAGGTATGCGCCGTACGGCCCGGTGGCCACGGCGATGCACAGCGCGGCGACGATCGTCCCGATGAACAGACCCACGTGAGACCCGGACTCGACCAGCGCGAAGTACGGGTATGCCCAGACGGTGATGCCCACGGTACCGGCGACGAGGACGCGTCTGCGGCCGAAGCGCCCGGCGAGCAAGGCACCGAGGGGCAGGGTCACGCACCAGAAGAGCGCGGCGACGATCGTGACGGTGAGCATCGTCGGCGCGCTGAACAGTTTCGCGCGGGCAGCGTAGCTCAGCACGAACGCGAGCATGAGGTTCCCCAGCGCGGAGCTGCCGATGGTGATGCAGGCCGCGGGCACCCAGATCCGTGGGGCGCGGAGCACGTCGACGATCGGTGCCCGGCGCACGGTGTGCTGCCGGCGGATGTCCTGGAATTCGGGGCTCTCGTCCAGCTTGAGTCTGATCACGAGGCCGACGACGACCAGCGCGGCACTGGCCAGGAAGGGGATGCGCCATGCCCAGGTTACGAAGCCTTCGTCTCCGGCTCCGGTCCGGACCAGCAGGAACACCAGGCTGGACAGCACGACGCCGAGCGGCAGGCCGACCTGTGGCAGTGAACTGAGTATGGTGCGCTGCTCGCGGGTACGGGCATGTTCGAGGGCCAGCAGGGTCGCCCCGCCCCATTCACCGCCGACGGCGAGTCCCTGGGCAACGCGGACCACGACAAGCGCGATCGGGGCGGCGACGCCGATCGTGGAGTAGGTCGGCAGTAGCCCGATCAGCGCCGTGCCGATGCCCATGACGAGCAGGGACACCACGAGCATGCGCTTGCGCCCGAATCGGTCGCCGAAGTGACCGATGAGTGCGCCGCCGACCGGCCGGGCGACGAAACCGATGGCGAAGGTCGAGAGCGCCGCGAGATTGCTCGCCACCGTGGAGGTACTGGGGAAGAACTGATCGGCGAAGACGAGGGTCGCGGCGAGGGCGTAGATGAAGAAGTCGTACCACTCGATGGTCGTGCCGATCAGTCCGGCGACGGCCACGCGCCAGAGGCGGACAGGGATACCTGTGGATCGGGTTTGGGACATCGTTGTCCTCCGGGGATGTGATGGCTACGCCTCGCCTGGGCGGGCGGGTCAGAGATCGAGCAGGAGTTCGGGCGTGCGCGACCGGGAAACGCAGGGCAGCATCCGGTCGCCGGTCGCTTGCTCTTCCTCGGTCAACACCGAGTCACGGTGGTCCGGGTCGCCGCTGAGGACGGCTGTCTCGCAGGTGCCGCAGGTGCCTTCCTCGCACGAGGTGAGCACATCGACGCCGGCTTCGATCAACACCTCGACGATCGAGCGGTCGGCGGGCACCATCAGTTCCGCTCCGGTCGAGGCGATCCGCACGGTGAACGGCGAGTTCACCGGCGAGAAGCCGATGTCCTTCGGCGAGAACCGTTCCGTTCGCAACCGCATGCCGCGATCCGCGCATGCCTTCTCGGCCGCGCCGATCAGTGGCTCCGGCCCACAGCAGTACACATGCGCCTGTGGGCCGGCTTCGTCGAGTGCGCCGTCGAGGTCGATCAGGCCGCACTCGTCGAAGGGAAGCAGATGTACCCGGCTCGCGTCGACCGCCCGAAGGTCGTCGGCGTAGGCCATGGAGGCCCGGGTCCGGCCGCCGTAATGCAACGACCAGTCGCTGCCCTCGGCGGCGACCTGCCGGATCATGGGCAGCAGCGGCGTGATCCCGATCCCGCCCGCCAGGAACACGTAGCGGCGACCCGCTTCAAGCGGGAAGTGGTTGCGGGGAATGCTGACCACGACCCGGTCACCGTCGTTCAGCCGCTCGTGCAGCCACGCCGAACCGCCCCGGCCCCGGGGCTGGCGCAGCACGGCGATCCGGTAGCCGCTGCGATCGCCGGGGTCGCCGCACAGCGAGTACTGACGGACGATTCCAGTCCCGGTCACGACGTCGATGTGGGCGCCGGGCTGCCATTCCGGTAGCTCGCCTCCGTCGACGGGACGCAACTCGAACTCGGCCACGTCGAGCGCGACGGCCCGCCGTCCGCCGACGGCGAGCTGGAGTTCCGTGGAGCCGTTCATGCAGCGATTTCCGGGGTGAAGGTGATGGGGAGAGCGAAGTGGGTCATCAGCGATCCGCCGACGAGACCACTCTCGACCGGTTCCCCGTCCAGACGAAGGTCCGGCAGCCGATCGAGGAGACGGCCGAGGGCGATCCGGAGCTCGGCCCGGGCGAGGTGCTGGCCCTGGCAAACATGCGGACCCGCGCCGAAACTGAGGTGCCGGTTGCGGCTTCGACCTCGATCGAACTCCTCCGGGTCGCTGAATTCTCGCGGATCCCGGTTGGCGGCCGCGAGGTCGAGCAGAACGCGACCGCCCTCCGCGAGTTCCTGATCGCCGACCTGGACCGGGCACCGGAGCGTGCGCGCGAACAGCTGCAGTGGTGTGGTCAGCCGCAGGCTTTCCTCGATCACCCGGGGCAGCCCGGCTCGATCGGCGAGAAGATCGTCTCGTAGGCCGGGCACGGTCAGTACGTGCCGGATGAGTCCGCCGAGTGCGGAGCCCGTCGAGTGATGGCCGCCGACGATGTAGGCCAGCATCAGCCCGGTGGCGCCGGCCTCGTCGATTTCCTTGCCCGCTACGACGCCGCTCGCCATCGCGGTCAGCATGTCGTCGCGGGGGTTCTCCCGGCGGTCGGCCAGCCAGCGCTGGGTGTGCTTGGAGAATTCGGCGAACCGTGCCGGGAACTCCCCGGAACCCGTGGCGGCGAACAACGCCGCCGCGATGCCGCGGGCGCGCACCGCTTCGGCCTGGTCGAGGCCGATCATCCGCCCGATCACGATCGCCGGCAGCGGTTCGGTGAGCTGGTCTACCAGGTCGGCCTTGCCGACGGTCGCGAAGTCGTCGATCAGGAGGTCCACGACCTCGGTGATGACGGGTTCGAACACCCGCACAGCGCGCGGGGTCAGGGGGCCGTCGAGGACTTTGCGCCACTCGGAGTGTTCCGGCTCGTCGAATTCCAGAGCGGGGACCGGCGGCAACAAGTCACTCGCCGGGATGTGCACTCCGTCCGCCGAGGAGAACGAGCCCGTGTCGGTCAGCGCGGCGCGGATGTTCTCGTAGCGGGTCAGGAAGTCGAATCCGCCATGCCGCTCGCTGTGCACGACCGGGCAGGCCTCGCGCAGCTCCGTGTGAGCCCGCCGGACGTCCGATGTGGACAGTGTACCGTCGAGGTGGTCGAAGGCGGGAATTTGTTTGCTCATAACGACTCCTTCGTCTGCGCTGACGGTGCGCCAAGTCTGCCCGGGGTGGGTCTGTCGGTCTATCCGTTTCGCGCGGGCCTGTCCGTGCCGCGCGAGGCGTGCAGTGTGGTCGAGGGGGTGATCCCGTAGCGCAGGCGGTAGTGACGGGCGAACCGGCCGAAGTGGAGGAACCCACACGCCAGGGCGATGTCGGCGACGGAACGGGTCTCCTCGGCCGCGGACAGCATCCGGTGCGCCCGGTCCAGCCGCAGCTCGCGGTGGTATCCCGTCACCGTCGTACCGAAGCGTGATCGGAAGCCTTCCTGCAGCGTTCGCAAGCTCACTCCCGCCGCGCGGGCCAGTTCCCCGGGCGTCATCGGCGACGCCGGATCCGCGTTGAGGGCATCGGCGGCGACGCCCGCGGCACGGTAGCCGCGAACACCGCCGCCGCGGAACATCGCCTGGTCGTGATCGTGGGGCTGGGCGAGCAGGAGCGCCGTGACGAGCGTTCGCTCCAGCTCGAGACCAACGCTCGGCGGCAGGATGCCCGAGTCGAACCGGTCCACTGTGTCCACTGCGAGCCGCAGCAGCCCGGGCCAGGGCGAGCCATCGGGCACTGCCGGCCCGAAAACCAGCCGGTCCGCGGGCTCGGCCCCGAGCCGGGAGTATCCCTGTTCGACGACGTCCCGGGGCAGCTTCGCCGCGACCTGCACGGTTCCGGGTGCGAAACGCAGACGCAACCGCTCGCTGGGCGAGACGATGCACGCCTGTCCGGCTTCGGCCCGCCGACTGCCGACGTCGGTGGCGATGTCCATCGCTCCACCCAGGATGAGTTGGAGCGTGTAGTACTCCATCGGCGCGAGTGCGGTCACTTCCGTGTCGCCGTGGTAGACGACGTACAGCAGCGTCGACGAGCCGATGTCCACGGTGTGGAGCCGGGCGCCGAACTCCGCGTGCCGTGCCACGCGAAGCCGGTGCGAAGACATCACCTGCCCGCACGTGGACTCGGCCTCGCCGACGTCGGTCGTCCGCAGCCTCAGGTGCCGGTGCAGGGGTACTGGAGTCGTCATCTCGGTCCTCCGATCGCCTACCTGGGCTCGACGCCGAGCGTTTCCGCGATCTCCCGCAGGCGGCGGCGGTCGATCTTCCCGACCTCGCTCACCCGCGGCATCTCCGGGAGCACGACAATCCGCTCCGGCCACTTGTATTTCGCGACCTCGAGGCGTTCGAAGTGGGCGCGTACCTCGGCGAGATCGATCTCCAGGCCGTTCCGGGTCACGACGAAGGCACAGGCCCGCTCACCCAGCCGCGTGTCCGGCATCGCCACGAGGGCGGCCTCGGCGATCGCGTCGTGGGAGCCGAGGAGGAGCTCGACCTCCTCGGTGTTGATCTTCTCGCCGCCGCGGCTGATCATGTTCTTGATCCGGCCCTCGACGGTGTAGCACCGGACACCGGCGATCGTCCGCTCCGCCATGAGGTCACCTGTGCGGTAGAACCCGTCGGCGGTGAAGGCTCGCCGGTTGTGCTCGGCCGCGTCGTAGTAGCCGTGCAGGGTGTAGGGACCACGGGCACAGAGCTCGCCCACCTCGCCGGGTGCCACTTCCTCCTCGGTCCCTGGCTCGTACAGCCGGATCTCGTCCGCGGCCGAGATCGGCACCCCGACACTGGTCGCGCGGGCTTCGAGCGGGAAGTCGAGCGGGGTGGTGAGGCACAGCCCCTCGCTCATCCCGAAGATCTGCCCGCTCCAGATTCCCCGCTCCGCCAGCGCCGCCATATGCCTGCCGGGCACCTTCTTGCCGCTGAACAGCACGCGTCGCAGGCTGCTGCCTGCCAGGCCCGGATCGAGGGCGAGATCGAAGACGAACGGGCCGAGCAGGACATCCGTGGCCGCGTTGCCGACGACGAGTTCGAGCGCGGCCGCGGCGTCGGGAGTTCCGAGAACGAGGGTCGCCCCGACGCTGTGCGGACCCTGCAGACCGATGATGATTCCCGCGTTGTGCACGAGGGGCATCAGAAACGCCATGCGGTCCCCAGGCCCCCAGCACATGGCGCGGGCGAGGCTCGCTCCGTAGTGCCAGTACGGGGCCTGCAGGCACGGGATCACCTTGGGCACCCCGGTGGTGCCGCCGGAGAGCTGGAACACGGCGAGCGATTGCATGCCGAGTCCCGCCTGGATGTCTTCCACGACCCCACGGGCCTCGGCAGCGTCGATGTCGTCGCCGAGTCGGTCCAGCTCGACGGCTCGGGGATCGCCGGCCGGCCCGTCGGAGACCAGGACCGTGCGGTCCACGCCGGCCGCCTCGGCCTGGTCGAAGGCGAAGCCGACGAGGTCGAAGCGGGGATCTCGGGCTGCGACGAGGTGCGCGACCGGGTGGGTCTGCCGGGCGATCTGGCCGATCTCGTGCCCGCGATGCAGCGGGAGCGTGCACACGGGCACCAGGCCGGCCTTGAGCAGGGCATACCACGCGATCACCGTGTTGACGGTGTTGTGCACCTGCAGCAGAACGGCTCCGCCCGGCCGCAGCCCGAGCCGATGGAGGCCCGCGGCGCGTTGATCGCTGATGCGGTCCAGCTCCGCGAAGGTCAACCGGACGTCACCGCAGACCAGTGCGTCCCGGTCGCCGTGCTCCTGTGCGACGGTGTGCAGGTGTTCGGCGATGGTGGCCGGTTCCCACAGCCCGTCGCGGACGTAGCGAGCCTCCTCTTCGGCCGAATAGCGGACGAGTTTCTCGGGGGTATCGGGAGCAAGCGTCATCGCGTGCCTCTCCTCGTGCGGCGCCGTGGTCAACGCAGGTCTCGCTCGTAGCCGAGGACGACATCGCGATTCTCCCGCCGGAAGTCCCGGTAGGAGACCCGTCCCGTGCGCATCAGGTACTCGAGCGCGAACTTCGTCGGATGGGTGATGGTGCGGGACGGGAGCCCTTCGTACCAGGCGATACTGCGCTTCGCGGCGGCCTGGAACCCGTCCGCGACGGGTTTGCGCACCCGTTCGAACTCCTTGAGCCCCACCTTGATGTCCCACCCGGCGCCCGTCAGCGCTTGCGTGAGGTAGACGGCGTCACGCATCGCGAACCGGGTGCCGGATCCGATCGACGGGTGAACGGTGTGCAGGGCATCCCCGATCAGCACGAGGTTGCGGTGGGTCCACCGTGCGCAGCTGACGAACTTCGTCTGGAACCACGGAGAGTGGTCACTCCGCAGCGGCGCGCCGTCCAGGGAGTCGGCGAAGAGCCGTTCGCACAGCTCGCGGGACTGGTCCTCGGTCATGCCGGCGAACCCGAGCCGGTCGAACGTCTCCTGGCCGACCTCGACCGTGAAGTTGCTCATCTCGGCGGAGAACCGGGAGGAGTGCACCATCAGCATCCCGAATTCGCTGTTCCGGAGGATGATCGACGGCGGGTAGGGCTTCGGGGTGCCGTACCAGGCCAGCCAGTTGGTGCCGAGTTCGACAGTGGGCAGGAAGTGCTCGGCGAAGCGCTCACGGGTCCGGCTGTTGACGCCGTCGGCCCCGATCACCAGATCCCAGCCTGCCAGGTCGCTTTCGGTCACGACCGTGTCGCGGTCGTGCTCGATGCTCACCCCGGCTTCGAGAGCGAACTTCTCCAGCGTGGCCAGCAGCGACCAGCGGGCGTTGAGGTGGCTGCGGCCGACCTGAACCGGCACGTCCACGCCGTCCAGGCTGAGGACCATCCGATCGTGGCGGGTATTGGTGGTGAGCGCGTCGATCACATCCGGTGCGGCCGGCCGGAGCGCGGCCGCCGCGCTCTCGGTGAACGCCACGCCCCAGCCGTAAGTCACGCCTTGCGGGTTCTGCTCCCTGACGTGGATTTCGGCGTCCGGAACGGCTCGTTTGGCGATGGTCGAGAAAAACAGGCCCGCGGGCCCGCCGCCGATCACGAGGATCTTCACTGTCCACCTCCCTGCCACGACGCGACGTGCCGCGCGACGCGCGCACCCAGCGCCGAAGCCGTGCGCAAGTCACTGTCCCGCATGCCTTCCAGCCCCTGGTCCGAATTGGACTGCGCCATCGCGCCGGCGTAGGCGCCGAGCCGGTTCAGCGCGGCGTCGGAACCTGTGCTGCGCCCGTTGCCGTCCAGCAGGCCGAGCCCGATCCACACCATCCCGTGCTGCATGGCGAAGAGCCAAAGCTGGGTCAGGGTGTTGAGCTTGTCCCCGGAATGACCGCTGGAGTTGGTGAAACCCGCGGCCAGCTTGCCCTTCCAGCCCTGTTCCAGCCAGATCTTCGAGCTTGCCTCCATGAACGTCTTGAACACCGCCGAACCGCTGCCCATGTAGGTCGGGGTACCGAAGATCAGCGCGTCACAGCGGTCGAGCTGACGGGGATCGGCGGCGACCTCCTCCGCGAAATACAACGCGACGTCGATGCCAGGGACCGAGGCGGCGCCTTCTCCCACCGCCCTGGCCTGGGCGGCGGTATGGCCGTAGCCGCTGTCGTAGACGACTCCGATGGAGCCCACGTCCTTCACCTCGTTTTCTGCGGTGGTGTGATGGCGAAACGGTCGGCCAGCCAGCGGTCGACGTGGACGGCGGCGGCGGCGTACCCGGTGGGCTCGCCCTCCACGATGGGCTGGCCGAAGTGCCGGCCCCGCACGACATGGCGGATCTTGTCTTCGCCTGCCAGCGCGTCGAACATGCGGGCGCTGGCGTCGGGGAGCGCTGCTTGGTCGCCGCTGAACTCCAGGTAGAGCGTCGGCAGGCGCACTCCGGCCGCGCACCGCACGAAGTCCGCGTTCGTGTGGTTCGCCGACCAGGTGGACAACCACGCGTCGGGGGTGGTCAGCCTGCCGAAGCCCACCAGACCGTAGTCGATCAGATCCGGGCGGCTGCCGAACAACGAGCCGTAGTGCCGGTCGTTCGGATCGATCGACAGGTCGACGTAGCAGGGGTCCGCGTCCGTGCGGTAGGTGGTGATGATCCTCGGGGCGAGGCCGATCCGCCGGTCTGCGGTATCCCTGGTGCGCGCGAACCTGGCCCGGGCGTCGGAGGCCTCGTCGGCCAGCTCGACAGCGCGGGCATCGATCCGGGCGATCCGATCCTTCTGGGCCGCGCGGTAGGCATTGAGGAAGTCGACGCTGTAGCGGCTTTGCTCAGGCGGCTTGGCGAATCCGTTCCGCGGCGAGTACATGTCCAGCGCGGGATCCACCGACATCGGGTCCGACTCGTCGGTGACGGACGCGTCGATGCAGTGCAGCAACACCTTTCCTTGTCCCGGATGCGGCGCGAGGAAGATCGCGCCGTCCGGCACCGGCATCTGCGCGCCCGCCAGCGCGATCGGCCTTCCCGCCGGTGTCACGTCCAGCCGCAGCTGAGGTTCCAAGGACGCTTGCTCGATGTAAAAGGCCGACAGGGTTCCGCCACCGGAGTGGCCGAAGGTCAGTACTGCCTCGAACCCGGTGTCCCGGAGGAACACGTGCCCCGCCGCCGCGTCCAGCACCGTCTGCTCGTGGACCAGGGCGATGTCGTTGTTGGGCGAGCGGGAGCCCTGCGTCCAAACCGAGACGCCGCCTCGCAGGAGTAGCGGGATCATCGGGTGGTGCGTCATCGACTGGCGCGGGTGCATGACGGTGACCACCGTCGTCGCACCGTCGAGGGCGTACAGCACTCCCTCGACCTTGGCGCCGTCGAAGGTGGTGAGCTGGTGTGTGCTCACGGTGACGCCGGGCGGGGCCTCTGCCGTGTGGATGTCCCGGCCCGCTCCGAGGCGATCCACGGCCAGGGTGCTCATTTCCCGGCTCCGATGGGTTCGACCACGAGCTCCGACGAGTCCCAGTGAGTCACCTGGCCGCCCTCGACAGCGGCGACCGAGCTGTACCAGACGGCGTTGCGACAACCGGTGGCGTTGCGGTCGATCCGGATCGGGCCGGCCGCGGCGACCTCGAGGTAGGGGCCGCGCTGCCGGACGGTCACGTCAGGGTCCTTGCTCGCCACCTCGGCCAGGGGACGGAAGTCCTCGACATCGAGGACGAACAGCGTGGTCATGCGAACGTCACCAGCTCCGGCTCGCCCTCGTACCGCTCCGCGATCAGCTTCGCCTTGCGCGCGAAGAACTTCTCCAGCGAAGGCCCGGGCTCACCGGTCACCTCCATGAGCGCGTCGACGCTCAGGTTGGCGTCGATGTCGTCCTCGATGGTGATCGTCCGCAGTGGACGGGTGACCTCCATCAAGTAGCCGTTGGGATCGGTGACGTAAATCGACTCCACCGTCTCGTGCCGCACCTGCAACTCGCACGGCCAGTCGCTCGAGTCCAGCCGTCGTCGGTACTCCAGCAGGTCGGCTTCACCGTCAACGTGAATCGCGAGGTGGCGGGCGCGATGGAGCAGATCGGGAATCTCCGCGTCGCGGTAGGGCTCGACGCCGAAGTAGTAGAAGAACGCCAGCCGGTCGCCGTTGCCGATGTCGAAGAAGAAGTGGATGAAATCCGGGTGCTCCCCCGGCCCCCAGCCCAGCGCGCAGGTCGCGTGGACGACCGGAAAACCGAGGACGTCCCGGTAGAAGGTGATCGTGGCTCGCGGATCGAACGTCGGAAACGCCGCGTGGTCGACGCCCCGCACCGTGTGCGCCAGCGGGTCTCGCTCCGGAGATGACATCTGCGTACTCCTCTCGCGATGAACTGTGTGGCACCGAGCCTAAGACTTTCTGTCTCACTCGTCAATATTCTGACGGTCGAGTATCGTTGCTGGCTGGAATGACCAGGCGACGCAAACGCGGCGAAGGAGTGGCGAGACATGACGACGACACGAGTCGATCTCCCGGTCGACGGACGGAGGATTGCCGGGGCAACGTCCGGCGCCGGTACGACCGGGGCTCCGCTGGTCGTGGCCCTGCACGGCGGTGGCTACAACTCCGGGTACTTCGACGTGCCCGGTCACTCCCTGCTCGATCTCGGCGCGGCGACCGGGTTTCCCGTGGTCTCGCTCGACCGCCCCGGCTACGGCGGGAGCGACCCGCTTCCTGGCGGTCGAGCGACCTTCGGCCACGGCGCCGAGGCCCTCGACGCCGCGATCGGCGAGCTGTGGACCCACTACGGCGAGGGGCGCCCCGGCGTGGTCCTGGTCGCCCACTCCATCGGCTCGGCCATCGCCGTGCACATCGCCGCGCGTCGCCCGCGCTGGCCACTGCTGGGCATCTCGATACACGGCGTCGGGGACCGGTCCCCCGAGCACATCGTCGGCGCGTGGCGCGCCATGCCCACGGACGAGCCGGTAGAACTCCCGCCAGAGCAGCGACGCGCTTTGTTGTACGGCCCGGCGGGGACCGTCGATGCCGACGTCGTGGAATTGGCGAAAGCCTCCGTGGAGACCGTTCCGCTCGGGGAGATGCTCGAAATCGTCGGGGACTGGCCACGGAACGTGGCGAAGCTCGCCGCCGCGGTCGTCGTTCCCGTGCAGTACACGCTGGCCGAGTACGACGGGTTGTGGATCGTCGACGAGAGCCGGGTGGCGACGTTCGCCGGGCACTTCACCTCCGCCCCGTGGGTGGACGCCAGGCTCCAGGCGGGTGCCGGCCACAACCTCGACCACCACCGTCTCTCCCGTGCACTGCACCTGCGGCAACTGGCCTTCGCGAGCGAGTGCGCGGCGCGGGTGCCCGCGGCCCGCGACCAGACGGTTGATTCCGCGAAAATCACGTGAAGCTCAGTGAGGCGCTGCGACTGTCTACAGAGGACGCTTTGCGAGTCGAATCGTCCGATTAGATGCAGTATGTCCATATAGTCAAGGTCGCGAAGGCCTCCTGCTTACCCTCAGAGTCAATGCCAGGAACTTAAGGTTGATGGCGTGGGCGTTTCTGACGTGTTTGCCCTGGTCAGACAGGGCCTTGGGAGGACGGTGGCAGGACCAGGACGGGTCTCCCGCGGGAAGTGAACATGCTCTCGCGTTCTCTAGTACGTGAAGGCCCCCTTCCTTGCGCCTGGCGCAAGGAAGGGGGCCTTCACACAGCAGAGGACTCGGACAAACGACGGCCAACCGGATAATTCGACGCGGCACGAGTCCTTTGTGGACAGCCCCGAGAACCTCAGGCGCTGCCCCTTAAGTTCCTGGCATTGACCCTCAGAGTAGGCAAGGAGGCCTTCACGACCTTGGTTCGCGCCGAAGCGGGTGTACGCGACCGAGACGGTCACGGCCGCCCGGCATGTCGAGTCCTTTGAGAGGGTCTCGCAGACCCGGTAGTACGGGTAGTCAATAATCAATCGGACAATTCGGCACAACTGGTGTCCTCCATGACCCGGTCAAGGGAAGGATTCCTTCGCGGGGTTGCACTTCACGCGATCTTCACGGAATCACTCATCTAGGATGACCGCCAGCAGCACAGATGGCCGGGCGGCGGCCTCACAAACCGAGGGGTGGATGTGGTGACCACGGAAGGCTCCGGGGCACAGGGGCGCTCCGGTGGGCGCCCGGAGTCCCGCCGAGGCGCCGCGCCCCGGCGCAAGCTGGTAATGAGCGAGGTCGTCGACCAGGCCATGCGACTCTTCGCGGAACGCGGCTACGACGGGACCACCCTGCAGGACGTCGCGGACGCGGTCGGGTTGAGCCGGTCCAACCTCTACAACTACGTCAAGAGCAAGGAAGAGCTGCTCGTCGCGATGGTCGAGGCGACGGCCCAGGGCGCGGCGAACTCGTTGCGGGACGTTCGGCAGCGCACGGATCTCGACTCCGCAGAGAAGCTGCGCATGCTCGTGCGCGCCCTGGTCATGCGCCGCGCCGAACGGCCGGAGCAGTTTCGTACGCTCGATCGCAGCGACCAGGCGCTCCCGCCGGAGGTCGCGAAGAAGCACCTTCAGGTCCGTCGGGCCGTTCTCCGCGAGATCACCGCCGTCCTCGAGGAGGGAGTCACCGCGGGCCTCTTCCGCCCCGTCGACGTGCGCATCACGGCACTGTCGATCATCGGCATGTGCAACTGGGTGGCCTGGTGGTTCCACCCGTCTCCGGCGCATCCAGCCGAACCGGTGGCCGAACAGATCGCCGACAACGCGGTGGCAATGGTGGCCAGGGACGCCGGGCGAACCCCGGACGCCCCGACTCCGCTCGGGGCCGTTGCGATGCTCCAGCAGGACCTCGACTACCTGACCCGCCTCCTCACCTCAGGCAACGAGTGAGGCGACCCTCCTCAACCGGTACAGCGCCATGGAGTAGTGAACGTGGTCACCGGCAAGCCCGCCGTTGCGGCACGGTCGTGAGTCGTCATGGCCCAACCAGGAAACGGCACGACACCGCCGAGCACCGGTATCACGTCCTGACCTGTTCCGGCGGGAGCATCGGAGCCGACTCCCCGACCAGGAAGCCTGAATGACGAAACAGACACGAACCGCTGGCGGCCAGTTAGTGGGGAGTCATCTGGCCGTGCGCCCGGTTACGTAGCATGCCTCTCGGCAGACGTGGCCTTAGCCCGTGGAGAACTGCCCGCCCGTCGGCTGGAGTGGCTTCGATCTGTCGTTGCCGGCAGAAGAGTGCGTTGACGAACTGTCTGATGCGGACGGACCACTGGGGCGCAAATACGTCGGTCGGTCCGCACTTTCTGCGGTGATCGACGCGGTTGCGCGATCAGAACACGGCGATGGGGTTGACCGTGACGCCGGTCAGACCATGGATGCGCGGCGGGCCGACGGTGAGCAGGAAGCTGTAGCGCTTCAGCTCCGCGCACAGCGCCGCGAGGTCGTCGAGCTGTGAGCCGTCGATCAGCGGCATCGCCATTCTGCCTAGCGCGACGCCGTGCAGCGGGGACGGTCCATCAGGGTCGAGCGCCGGGTAGGCGTCGCCCCGGTCGCCCGTGTAGAGGGCGACCCCGCGACGGTGCATCCAGCGCACCGCGTCGAGGCTGATCCCCGGTGTCGGCCTGCCGGGAAGAAGCGGGTCGGCGGGCCAGCCGAACCGCACCACCAGCGCGTCGCCCGACCGTACCTCGACGCCTTGCCGCCGCTCGGCGTCTTCGAGGTCGCGCGAGGTCACCGCGTGCCCGGACGGGAGCGGCTCTTCGACAGCGAGATCGAGCAGAACCCCTCGCGTGACGATTCCCGCGGCGAAGGCCGTCGTCGAGCCGAAGGTGACACCCGCGGCCGTCACGACCTCATCCCTCGGTCGACCGGGGTAGACCTCGTTGCCGGTCGACCAGTGCGCCAGCGCGTCGATGTGCGTCGACTTCGCGTGGTGGTTCGTGACCAGCATCAGATCTGCCGCCACGCCTACCCCTGTATGGGACATCAGCTGCTGCACGGGAGAGACATCCACCGTCGTGGCCGCGAATGGGCTGCTGATCATCGGGTTGGGCGTGATCGGCTGCGCCAGCGACGCCCATCGACCGGTCCGCACCTCCGCAGCCGCTTTCGCGCGCACGTCGTCGGTGATGAGGTTGAGTGTGCCGAGTTCGTCGTCGGATCCCCACCGGCCCCAGTTGTCGGGCAGGTCAAGGTCTGTCGGATCGGCCATGTGGCTGGCCCCTCTCATCACGATCCACCGGGACGACGGTCGCCTCGCTACCCCGCAGGGGCAGGGCGGTTCCGCGTGTCAAGATCGACGGTACTTCATCGAGCACGACCAGGATTTGCGGCGGACGGTCCCGCCGGAGAACATGTTGGGCATGCTCGGGGACTCTTGGGCACCGTTATCGAGAACGTGTTCTTACAACGACACCGAGCCGCAACGACCTTGGCAAATGACGGATCCCCGTGCAACTGGCCGCTGGCATGTCCATCCAAAATCCGTGGCGGACCTCAGGGTTCCTTGCTCGAACACAAAAGACCAGGTCAGGGCCCTGGAAGAGCTCCGCGAGAAGCTTCCCAGCCTCGATACACCCGAGCCGCCCTCGGTCAAGCTGTCGGCCTGCCGGTCCACCACTCCCGGCAACAAACTCACTGATACCGCCCTGGAACAAGGTGTTCCGCGAAGGCGACCGATAGCCACCGCAAGGCCAGGTGATCAAGGTGGTCACCCCTCGTCTCCTTCCGCGAGCAGTGCGACAAGCCTGCCGGTCGCGTCACGGAGCACCCGGGAAGTCGTGGCGAGGTCGGCTTCGGAAACACCTTCGAACGCGGTCTCGAGAATGAGCGCGATTGGATCGGGGAGCTCACGCCACAGCGCGGCACCGGCCGGTGTCATCGTCAGCACCTTCTGGCGCTGATCAGCGGCATCAGGTGTCTGCCTGACCAGACCCTTGCGCACCAGCGCCGCGACCACACCCGTGAGCGTCGCGCGCTCGACCTGCAGTATCAGCACCAGGTCGCGCTGCGCGGTCGCCCCGACGGTGCCGAGTTGGTACAGGACGTACCACTGGGTGGGGCCGAGTTCATAGGGACGGAGCACCGACTCCATCACCATCCGCGTCGTCATGTGGTACTTCTTCGCCCACGCCCCGGCGGAGTCGTGCTGCACGTCAGCTTGCTTGTTAGCCACCTTACAATCATACAGGCACAGGTCACCGAAAGCACTCTCGGGGCCGATCTCCGTGCCCTCGGACTGAGCATTGCACTGACCGGTGCCGCTGTTGCCGGACGCGGTCGTGCACGCCGGTTCGACTTCGCCGACTTGATCCACTGCGGTGTCTGCGACCGACGACTGGACTCACCCGAGTCGAAGTTCGTGCCTTAAGCCCGCGTGGGGCTGAAGGGGACTTTCCCCTCGTCTCGCGCGGTGAAGGGCGCTTTACCCGCATCGCATGCGGGGAAAGTCCCCTTCAGCCCCACAAGAACTTGCGCGAGCACATCGACGACCGTCACCCGCACTCCCACCGCACGAATCGCCGCCACGCTGCCCACGTCGGCCGATGAATCCGTGATCAGCTCGTCGACCTCGGCGATGTCCCCGATCCGCGCCAGCGTTCGCTTGCCGAGCTTGCTGCCGTCCGCGATGACGACCACCCGTTGCGCACGGCTGAGCATCGCGCGGTTCGTTCTCGCCTCGTTTTCGTCGTGGGTGGTGATGCCACCCGCCGCGTCGATGCCGTCGACCCCGATGAAGGCCGTGCCGATGTCGATCGACGCCAGCACCTGCTCCGCCCACGGGCCGACGAGCTCGTAGGACCGCGGACGGGAGACGCCGCCGACGACGACGAGCTTCACCCGGGGCCGCAGCACGATCTCCATGGCCGCGTTCAGTGCGTTGGTCACCACCGTGAGATCCGCGCGGTCGGGCAGTTCCTTCGCCAGCTCGCCCGTGGTCGTACCGCCGGTGAGCGCGATAACGTGCGGACCCGCGGGCAGCCCGCGCACCGCCTGCCGGGCGATCGCCCGTTTCGCGTCCCTCGACCGGCCTTCCCGGTACCTGACCGGCAGCTCGCAGGCCACCCCCTGAGCCAGCGCGCCGCCGTGGGTCCGGGTCAGCAGCCGCTGCTCCTCCAACGCGGTCAGATCCCGTCGCAGCGTGGCCTCGGAGACGCCGAACCGGCGCGCGAGCTCACCGACTCGCAGGCGGCCCGTTTCGCCCAGTTCGCGCACCATCTCCGCCATTCGTTCGGACTGGGGCACGCGACCTCGGGGCCGCTCTTCTCCCGGCGGATCGGCGACATCAGAAACGTTCATACTTGCACATTATACGACCATTTCGAGCACTTTCGCGCATCGAACCGACAACTTATCTGCGGCAACGCCTAATCTAGTCAGGTCCGATTGTGCAAACGAACATCCGCGATGCCCGTTTCGACGGCAACTCTTGCCCACCTGACGCGGACGACGTACCAAGTGCAGACCGCCGATGGCTGGCGACCTACCTGGTGGAGTCGGCCGAGTTCCGGCGCACCCGGTCCAGGCGAAAGCCACCGACCCGAAAGGTGATGTGTGTCAGTGCACCAGAAGCAGCCGGACGAAAGCCGCACTGCCGACGAGATCCGGCAGCAACCCGGCACGTGGCCCGCGGTGGCGCGGACCGTCGCCGCCGCGCGGACCGGCATCGACCGCCTGCTCGGCGACGCGCTCGTCGATCCGCGGACCCGGATCATCCTGACCGGCGCGGGGACCTCGGCCTACATCGGGGAAGTCGTGGCCCCCGATCTCACCCGGCACCTCGCCCGGCCGATCGAACCGATCGCGACGACGGACATCGTCGCCGACCCGCACTCCGTGGTCGTCGACGACCGGCCGGTGCTGCTGGTGTCGTTCGCCCGCAGCGGCGACAGCCCCGAGTCGATCGCCGCGGCCGAACTGCTGCGGCGGCTCACTCCCGCGCTGCACCACATCGTCATCACCTGCAACCCCTCCGGCGCTCTCGCCCGCCGCTGGGCCGACGCCAAGAACGCCGTCGTGCTGACGCTTCCCGGCCAGTTGAACGACCGCGGCTTCGCCATGACGTCGTCGTTCACCGGAATGACCTTGGCCGCCTTGCTCGCCCTGGGCCTCGATGTCGATGTGGAGGGCGCGGCCCGGGCGGCGTCCGCCGTCCTCGTCACCGCGGCGAGCCGGGCGGAAGCGGTCGCCGCCATCGATCCCGCCCGGCTGGTCTACCTCGGCTCCGGCGCGTTCAAGGGACTGGCCCGCGAGGCCGCGCTGAAGTGCCTCGAACTCACCGCCGGCGCGGTCGTCGCGGTCGCCGACACCCCGCTCGGCTTCCGGCACGGCCCCAAGTCGGTCCTCGGCGAACGGACCGTCGCGATCGTCTTCCCGTCCGGCGATCCGTACACCCGCCGCTACGACGACGACATCACGCGCGAACTCGTGGAGGCCCTGGGGCCCGGGCGAGTGCTGGTGATCGGCGCCGACGCGGACGGCGACGCCCCGGCCGGCGCCGGCGAGTGGCCGATCCCGGGGATCACGCACCTGCCCGGCGCACTACGAGCCATCGTCGCGGCCATTCCGGCGCAGTCGATCGCCTTGGCGTGTTCGCTCGCGCGGGGCCTGACCCCCGACAACCCGTTCCCCGGCGGCGAAGTCAACCGCGTGGTCCGAGGGGTCGTCATCCACGAGTTCCCGAACCCGGCGGAGGGTTGAGCCATGTTCCTCGGTGTGGACGGCGGCGGGACGAAAACCGCCTTTTGCCTGATCGACGCGCGGGGACGCCTCGTCGCGGAAGCCCGCACGACCGGCATCTACTACTTGCAGCAGGGCATCGACATCGTCGAACCGCTGCTGCGCCAGGGAATCGCCGAGGTTTGCGCCACCGCGGGCATCGACGTCGCCGACCTCTCCTACGCCTTCTTCGGCATTCCCTGCTACGGCGAGATTTCCGCCGACGTGCCCGTGCTCGACGCGCTCCCCCGTCGTTTCCTTGGCGAAGTCGGTTACGCGTGCGGCAACGACATGATCTGCGGCTGGGCGGCCTCCCTCGGTGGCGCGGACGGGATCAACGTCGTCGCGGGCACCGGGTCCATCGCCTACGGAGAACACCGGGGACGGCACTGGCGAGCCGGCGGCTGGAGCGAACTGTTCGGCGACGAAGGTTCCGGCTACTGGGTGGCGATCCAAGGTCTCGGTGCGTTCTCCCGGATGAGTGACGGGCGCCAGCCACCGAGCGCGCTGGCCGATGAGATGCGCCGGACGCTCGGCGTGACCACCGACCTCGACGCCATCGACATCGTCATGAACCGGTGGCACGGGGACCGAGGGAGGATCGCGAACCTCAGCAGGGTCGTCACCCGCGCCGCGGAGGCGGGCGACCCCACCGCGGCCGTCATCCTCGGACGCGCCGGGCGGGAGCTCGCCCTCCACGTCGAAGCCGGTGCCGCCGCGCTGGGGTTCGAACCGGACCAGACCGTGCCGGTCTCCTACTCCGGCGGGATGTTCGGCTCGGCCCACCTCCTGGGTTCCTTCCGCGAAGCGCTCCAGCACGGCAGCCACGGCTACGAACTGCGAGAGCCCTTGCTGCCTCCGCACGTCGGCGCGGCGGTCTACGCCGCCCGGCTGGCGGGCCACTCCGTCCCGCTCGACCGGCTTTCCGCCGTCCCCACCTTGGAGGGGCTGTCATGAGAGCATCGAAGCGCCGCGCCGCCTGGATTCCCTACGCCGGCCTGCTGGTCCTGTTCTGGGGTGTCTGGGGCGCGTTCTCCAGCCTGCCCACCTCCCGCTACGGCTACCCCGACCCGATGGTCTACGTCATCTGGTCGATCACCATGCTCATCCCCGCGTACTTCTCCCTGCGCGGGCAGAAAATCGACCGCCGCCCGATCGCCGCGGTCCACGGCCTGCTGATCGGCCTGACCGGCGCCGGCGGGCAGCTGGCGCTGTTCAAGGCGCTCACCATCGGGCCGGCCTACATCATCTTCCCGATCGTGGCGCTCTCCCCGGCGATCACCGTCTTGATGGCCTTCGCGGCCCTGCGTGAACGGCTCACCGCGCTCAGCTGGATCGGCGTCGCCCTCGCCTTGGTCGCCATCGTCCTGTTCTCGGTGTCTTCGGGCGACTCGCAGGAGACCAGCGGGACCTACCTGTGGCTCGCGATCCTCGTCTGCATCGCCTGGGGCGTACAGGCGTACTTCATGCGCAAGGCCGCCGTCGTCGGGGTCAACGACGCGACGACCTTCGGCTGGATGACCGTCAGCGGGCTCCTGCTGATCCCGGTCGCGCTCGTCATGATGGGCGGCCTCCCCCTGTCGTTCCCGTGGCAGGCTCCCGCCTTGACCGCGATCACGCAGTTGCTCAACGCCGTGGGCGCGCTGTTCCTCGTGATGGCCATGAGCCGGGGCAAGGCCACGATCGTCGCGCCGATCACCAATGCGCTGGCGCCCGTGCTGACCATCGTGCTCTCGCTGATCGTCTTCCGGACCATGCCGACCGGTTTCCAGATCGCCGGCATCGTGCTCGCCCTCGTGGGCTCGTCGTTCATGGTCTACAGCACGGAGAAGAGTGGCGAAGAGCCGGCCGCGCAGCTGTCCGAAGCCGCGTCGTGACCACGCGAATCCGGATCGCCGAAGACGCCCTCCCCGAGCCCGGCGAGAGCACGAACCGGAAGATCCTCACCGTCACTCTCAACCCCGCCATCGACGTCACCTACCGGGTCGCCAGGCTGGCGGTCGGCGAGACCGTCCGCGTGGCGAGCGTGCGCAGCCGCGCCGGCGGCAAGGGCGTGCACTTCATGGCCGAGACCGCGAAGATCCTGGCCCCGCTCAAGACCGTCCTGATTCCGGACAAGCGGGCTGGCTGCTCGCTGGCGGACTCGATCACCGGGGCACAGCTACGTGAGTGGAAGCTCCAACACCCCGGGGCGATGGTGGTCTCCTACGTCAACACCACCGCAGAGGTCAAGGCGGAGACCGACATCTGCTGTACGTCGTCGAACGCGGTGGACGTCGTACGTTCGGTCCCCGAGGATCGCGACGTGCTGTTCCTGCCCGACCAGTTCCTAGGTGCACACGTCAAGCGCGAGACGGGCAGGGAGAACTTGCACGTCTGGGCGGGTGAATGCCACGTCCACGCGGGCATCAACGGTCCGGAACTTGCCGCGCGCGCGGCGGCGGACCCGGACGCCGACCTGTTCATCCATCCTGAATGCGGATGCGCGACCTCGGCGCTCTACCTCGCGGGCGAAGGTACCGTCCCGGCGGAGAAGGTGAAGATCCTTTCGACCGGCGGCATGATCGCCGCCGCCCGCAGCACCAATGCCAAGTCGGTCCTGGTGGCCACTGAGATCGGCATGCTGCACCAACTGCGCCGGGCCGCGCCGGGGGTCGACTTCCGGGCGGTGAACGACCGAGCCTCGTGTCGATACATGAAGATGATCACGCCTGCCGCTCTGCTGCGCTGCCTGCGCGAGGGCAAGGACGAGGTGCTCGTCGACCACGAGACCGCCGAACGCGCCCGGGGCGCCGTGCAGCGGATGATCGAGATCGGTCAGCCCGGCGGTGGCGAGTGAATGCCCCGCGCTGGGAGGCCCAGGTCGACCTGGTGGTCGTTGGCACCGGAGTCGCAGGACTGACCGCCGCACTGCGCGCACGTGAACTGGGGCTACGTGTCCTGGTGGTGACCAAGGCGTGCGACGCGGACGGCAATACCCGCTGGGCCCAGGGCGGCGTCGCCGTGGTGCTGCCCGGCGAGCATGACGAGGGCGACACCGTCGAGGCGCACGTACGCGACACGCTCGTCGCCGGAGCGGGGCTGTGCGACGAGGCCGCAGTCACCGCTATCATCGCCGCCGGCCCGTCAGCGGTAAGCCGGCTACGCGAACGCGGCGCGGTGTTCGACCCCGCGCCAGGCGGAGGGCTTGCCCGGACCCGCGAGGGCGGGCATAGCGCGTTCCGCGTAGTGCACGCCGGCGGCGACTCGACCGGCGCCGAGATCGAGCGCGCGCTGTTGGCCGCGGTGACCGATGGCCACGTCCCGATGCTGGAGCAGCACACCGCGGTCGATGCCGTGCGTACCCCTCTGGGCCAGGTGTGCGGGCTGCTGCTGCTCGACGGCAACGGCGTCCCAGGTGTGCTGACCGCGCCTGCTGTGCTGCTGGCCAGCGGCGGGCTCGGCCAGCTCTACCACGCAACGTCGAACCCCACCGGAGCCACCGGCGACGGGCTGGCGCTGGCGCTGCGCGCAGGCGCGGTGGTCGCGGACCTGGAATTCGTCCAGTTCCACCCGACCGTGCTTTACACCGGGCGCGGCGCGCGCGGCCGGTGTCCGCTGGTCACCGAGGCGATACGCGGCGAGGGCGCGGTGCTGGTCGACGCGACTGGCGCACGTGTGATGCGCCATGTGCACCCGCTGGAGGATCTTGCGCCGCGTGACGTCGTCGCGGCGGCAATCACCCGGCACATGGCAGCAGCGCCCGGCGGCGTCGACGACCATGTGTTCCTCGACGCCACAGGCATCTCCGACTTCGCCACGCGTTTTCCGACCGCGCACGGGGCATGCGCGGCGAGGGGCATCGACCCGGCCCGCGACCCGATCCCGGTTACGCCGGCAGCGCACTTCTCGTGCGGCGGCATAGTGTCCGACGTGCATGGCCGCACCGGCGTCACAGGGCTGTACGCCGCCGGCGAGGTGGCGCGGACCGGACTACACGGCGCGAACCGCCTCGCGTCCAACAGTCTGCTCGAGGGGCTGGTCGTCGGTACCCGTGCGGCTGAGGCGATCGCCGCGGACTTGGCGACGAGACCGCTGGTCCGACACGGGGAGACGCCGGAACTGCCGTTCGCGCCGGTGGCCGACCGGGACACGCTGCAGCGCGCCATGAGCCGGCACGCGGCGATCGGCCGCGACGCCGAGGGGCTGGCCGCCGCCGGCTCGGTGCTCGATCTCTCCGCTGTGAATCAAAAGCTGGACAGTCGGCAGCGGGTCGAGGACGCGGCACTGACCGTAGCCGCGCGGGCGCTGATCACGGCAGCGGCAAAACGCGAGGAGTCACGCGGGTGCCACGTGCGCACCGAGTTTCCCGAGCGGGACGACATGCGCTGGCAGCGCAGCCAGGTGATCCGGCTCGACCCGTTCGGTCAGCCCGTGCCGGCCGATCTGGTAGTGGCGTGAACGCCGGACGCCGACCTATCGGGGCGGGCATCGGACTCGACATCGACGACGCGCGGCGAATCATCGCGTCCGCGCTGGCGGAAGATCTCCGCTACGGCCCGGACACCACAACAGTGGCCACGGTGCCTGCGGCCGCCGTTGCGGTCGCCGAGCTGACGCCGCGCGCGTCCGGTGTCCTGGCCGGGATTCCGGTGGCACTGGCGGTATTCGAGGCAGTCACCGACGTTGAGGTCCTCGACCTCAAACCGGACGGCGCCAAGGCCGTGCCCGGCGAGCCCGCGCTTGTCGTTCGCGGTCCGGCGCCAGGTCTGCTTACCGCCGAACGGACAGCGCTGAACCTGCTGTGTCACCTGTCCGGCGTCGCAACACTGACTGCCGCATGGGTGCACAAGATCGCCGGGACCGGCGCGGTCGTACGGGACTCACGCAAGACACTCCCAGGCCTGCGACTGCTTGAGAAGTACGCAGTACGCTGCGGCGGCGGCACCAACCATCGCCTCGGGCTGGGTGACGCGATCCTGATCAAAGACAACCACGTCCAGAGTGCCGGATCGGTGGGTGCGGCGATCCGGGCGGTCCGGGCGCACGCACCGCACCTGCCATGCGAGGTGGAGGTAGACTCGTTGGCACAGCTGGACGAGGCTCTCGACGAGGGGCCGGAACTGGTGCTGTTGGACAACTTCAGTGTCCCCGACTGCGCCGAGGCGGTGCGCAGGGCGCGCGGCGTAAAGCTGGAGGCGTCCGGCGGGCTGACCCTCGATGTGGCTCGGGCCTACGCCGACACAGGTGTCGACTACCTCGCCGTCGGCGGGCTGACCCACTCCGCACCGGCGCTCGACCTGGGCATGGACCTGTGCTGAATAGACCGTCGCACCCCTTGGCGACAGCC
This sequence comes from Amycolatopsis speibonae, assembly GCF_042647925.1. NCBI lineage: Bacteria > Bacillati > Actinomycetota > Actinomycetes > Pseudonocardiales > Pseudonocardiaceae > Amycolatopsis > Amycolatopsis speibonae. Next base: position 46,456 of record NZ_JBHRWK010000164.1, on the reverse strand, counting down.
CACGTTTCGGATGGGTGACGTCGCCCGAAGTCAAGTTGAGACTGATGCATCCGGGTGCCATCCGTCCTCAACCACGCGAGATCGCCGTCCGTGGAACGAAACCCAACGTCAAGCAAGCAGGATCACGGAACACAAGTGACCGGAAGGCCTTCCGTACGCGACATGCGCAGCGTCACACCCAGTACGCGAAGGTTGTTCACGACGGGCACTTCACCGCCATCGTGGCCGCCCTGATCGAACGTGCCGTTGGATACGGCGAGCGGAATATCATCACTATAGGGGTGCTCGTTGTCGGCAAGCCATTTCCGTGCGCGCGACGCGCCACGAGTGATTCGGAAACGAGAACAGATGCCATCGAGACCCCAGCGATAGGCGCGGCGTGTGACCTTCGGTGCGGATGCGACCGAAGGTAGGTGCGTGGGGTCAACATGTCGATCTTTCGGCGTGGAGACGCGGACCACTTTACGGCGGCGCAGTCTGTGGCGACAGTAGACTTTCGTCTATCTATTCACTGCCGCACACAGACAGTTCGGCCTTACTATTTGCCGATGTCAGTTTACTGATGATTGCCAACAGGGCAGGGCGTGGCCGATACCCGGGAACCTGGCACTGCCACGGCATGGCCTGACGGGTTCTTCATGTCACCGGCATCGGCAACCGCCACACAGCGGAACCATAGTTCAGGAGCCTTTGGCGCGCCTGCGGTCCGGCGAGGTTGACCTGTCCGGCTGGTCGAGCCACGTTCGGTTCATTCAGCAAGGCTGCCCTTGGTCGGCGGGCAACCGACTGCTGAAAGGCGACCCTCGCGGCCCCAGTTCGGAGTTCGTCGCGCCTCTCGATTCCCCGGGCCTGGTTGGCTCCTCGGATCATCCGAACGTGCGCCCCGGGATCTGGCGATATGAACGGTATAGTCACGATGCCTGTGCACCCCCACTCGACAGGAGGGAAACGGATGATCGGCACCGATTTTCGCAGCGGGGCACCCATCTGGATCGACCTCGGGAGCCCGGACACGGACGCTGCCACGGCCTTCTACGAAGCGGTTTTCGGATGGCGGTTCGTCTCCGCGGGGCCGGATGCGGAGGAGCACAGATACGGGTTCTTCCAGAAGGACGGGAAGACCGTCGGTGCCCTCGGATTGCTGACTGAGGAAGGGGCCACATCAGCCTGGATGACGTATTTCCACAGCGATGACATCCAGGCCACTGCCCGCGACGTCGTCGCCCGCGCCGGCACGGTGCGCGGCGAGCCCTTCGCGGGGAGGAGAGGGTGGGTCGCTCAGTTCACCGACCCCCAGGGCGCCGAGTTCGCCGTACTGCAGCCAGGGCACGGCCTGGAGAAGGCGTCCGAGGACGACACTCTGGGGTGGGTAGAGCTGCGCTCCGGCGTGCCGGAGACATCGATCGCCTTCTACAGTGGCCTGTTCGGCTGGCGTTCCGAGGAGATGCAAACCTCCGGCACGACATACCGGATACTCAGCGTCAAAGACGGCGACCAGCAGGAGGGGGCTTTCGGTGGCGTGGTCCAGATCCAGGGCGATGAAGAGGGCCCGCGCTGGGTGCTGTACTTCGCCGTGGCCGATGTCGACGCGACCGTCACGGCGGTGCGGGACAATGGTGGGGCGGTGCTCGTGCCCGCCGCTGACATTGCGGGAGTCGGGCGAATCGCCTGGCTGGCAGACCGGAGCCAAGCGGTGTTCGCGGTGCTGAAGCCGAGCCCGCCCCAGGGCTGACTGCCAGCAGCGTTGACCTTGAGGTTTTTGGGCGCGGTGGAGATGTCGATGTCGGCCTCGCACATCGTGCCGGCGGCTGCCGGGTCGGTCATCGTTGAGGCCTCGCGGAGGACGCCGTGGGGTCGGCCGCATGGGAAGGCCTGGAGGATGTTGATGTCGACGACGGGTCTGCCTTGGCTGCCTTCATGCCTGCGCGAAGCTCAGACCCGCGGTTCCCACCGAACCGCTCACCGCCGGCCAGTTCGAACACGGCCGACGCGCCGGCGGGCTTGGGCTGACTCGATTAACCACGTGTCCACATCGGACAGACCGCGCTCGGTGAACGCGCGTTGCCCGGCCTTCCAGCGCTCGGCCAACTCAGTGATCACCCGCGGGGAGAGGGACGCCGCCCGTGATTGGACGGACGACACACTCACAGCCGAGTGACGGCGCTGGACCAACGGCAGCGACAGACGTACCCTGATCCGCGGCCGCGCAAAAGGTGCACAAGAGGTTTGGTGAGTACGACAGGCTCGCCGTCGGCACAAATCCATTCTTCGAGGAGACTCATGAGGATTGCTGTCCTTGGTACCGGCGAGGTCGGACGCCGCCTGGCGTCGCGGTTCGTGGAGACCGGTCACGAGGTGATGCTCGGCTCGCGTACCGCTGACAATCCCAAGGCGACGGCCTGGGCCGCGGAAAGTGGCTCCGCGCATGGCACGTTCGCCGGCGCGGCGGCGTTCGGCGAGGTGGTGGTGAACGCGACCGGCGGGATGGTGTCCCAGGCAGCGCTGGACGCGGCTGGGGCGGCGAACCTGGCGGGGAAGGTATTGATCGACGTCTCGAATCCGCTGGAGTTCTCCGAGAGGTTCCCGCCGAAGGTGGTGACGTTCGACGGCCTCGGCGTGGCCGAGGTGCTGCAGCGCCGGTTCCCGGACATGCGGGTGGTCAAGACGCTGAACACGATGGACAACACGGTGATGGTGAGGCCGGACCGGGTGCCCGGCGACCACAACGTGTTCCTGTCGGGCGAGGACGCTGACGCCAAGGCGGTCGTGGCAGGGTTGCTGCGGGACTTTGGGTGGCGCGACGCGCAGATCATGGATCTCGGCGGGATCGAGACCTCGCGCGCCGTCGAGCAGCTTGTCATTCTCTGGCTCCACGTCAACACCGCGCTCGGCCCGGGGCAGAACACGTTCAACTACTCGGTGCTGCGGGGCTGAGACTGACTGGTGTCAAGGATATGGCCTAGCTTTTGCTACGCCATATCCTTGACACCTCGGCCGCGGTCAACGTGTCCGGGTGTTCCTCACCTGACAGACGCATCTGATTTTCGTCTGCCACGAGCATGGGACCACCACCGGTTGTGTCCATGTGGCGTCCCGACCTCCGATCGTGGTCCGGCAGCTCACGCGGGACGCGCGCCCAGTAGTCCGGCTGGCTGGTGGTCTCGTCGAGGACGTGGGACATGGTTCCCCTGTGTTCGAAAGGCCGGTTCAGAGGACGGCGCGCAGCGCGGGCTGGAGCCGATCGCCGTGCGCGCGGACCAGGTCGTCGCACAACTCCCAGATCCGCTCGACCGGCAGCGCGGCCGCCGTGGCGGGGTCGGTCATCGCGGCGTGCCGGATATGGCGCGGGTCGTCCTCGATCGCGGCGCGCACGACGAGGTCGTTGGCGCTCAGATAGGCGCGGTTGAGGGCGGCGAGTTGCGGCGGCAGCGCGCCGATCCGGGTCGGCCGGACGCCGGTGCCGTCGACGAGGCACGGCACCTCGACCACTCCCCCGGACGGCAGGTTGTCGATCAGGCCGCGGTTGACGACGTTGCCGTAGACCGTGCGCGGTGTGCCGGTGACCATGCTGTGGATGATCTGCGGGGCGTACTCGCTGGTGCCTTCGACGGGCAGCGGCTCGCCGGCCGCGACCGCACGCCGGGTCCGCTCGTACTCGGCCTCGTTCTCCGCCACGATGTCGAGATAGGCACCGACCGGCAGTCTCAGCCGCTCGATTTCGGTGTCGTGCTTGAGGTACCAGGGCACGTACTCGGCGGAGTGCTCACTGGTCTCCGTCGGGTAGAAACCGAGTCGCAGGAACATGTCGAACCGGACCCGCCGCCGCAGCTGCTCGTCCGACCCGGCGAGTTCGGCCAGCCTCGGGTAAAGGTCGGTGCCGCGGTGCTCGAACCGCAGCACCCAGGCCTGGTGGTTGACCCCGGCCGCGACGTACGTGACCTCCTCGAACGGCACGCCGACCAAGTCCGCGAGCCCGTGCACGGTCCAGTACACCGAATGGCACAGCCCGACGACGCGGGTCGACCCGGTCACCTCGGCCAGGTACTGGACGTTCATCGCCATCGGGTTGGTGTAGTTCAGCAGCCACGCCTCCGGGCACACCTCGGCGATGTCCTCACCGAGCTCCTTGAGGAACGGGAAGGTGCGCAACGCGCGGAAGATCCCGCCGATGCCGAGGGTGTCGCCGATGGTCTGACGCAGGCCGTACCGCGCCGGGACGTCGAAGTCGACGCGGGTCGCCTCACCCATCCCGATCTGCACCATGTCGACGACGAAATCCGCGCCCGCCAACGCTTCCCGCCGATCGGCGTGCGCGGTGAGCACCGGCTTCACCCCGCGCTCGGCGGCGATCCGCTTGGCCGCGGCCAGCGCGGTCGCCAGCCGTTCCTGGTCGATGTCGTGCAGTGCGATGTGCACGTCGCCCAGCTCCGGATAGCCGAACAGGTCGGCGAGCAGACCTTGGGTGAACACGACGCTCCCGGCGCCGACGAAGGTGATCTTGGGGGCGGTCATACGAGTTCCGATCCAGTGCGTTCGAAGTGGACGAGGACGTCGTCCCACGTGGCCTGACCCGGGGTGCCACCGCGGGCGCGGACGGAGAAACCGCCGCAGACGACGCCGCGGCGCAGCGCCGTACCCAGTGGCGACCCGGCGAGGAATCCGGCGTTGAAGTTGCCCACCGCGCCGACTTCGCCGCCGCGGTGGGCGGACGCGCCCTCGGCGCCGTCCTTGACCACTACAACGGGGCCGCGCGCGGCCAGCAGCCCGGCCGTTTCCTTCGCGTCGGCGGTGATGGCGCCGGAGCCGCCGGGGGTGAGGACACCGGATTCCGCGAGTTGTTCCCGCCGGCCGAATTCCGGGTCCGTCCTCAGTGGACCCATGATGACGTCGGGGTTGGCGTCACCGACCACGAGCAGGTCGAAACGGTGCATGAAAGGGCGTCCTAACCTTTGAGGCCACTGGATGTTATGGACTGGATGAAGGTCTTCTGTGCGCCGAGGAAGGCGAGCAGTACCGGCAGCACGGTGATCACGTTGCCCGCCATCACCGCGGACCAGTTCGTGTGGTGCTGGCCCTGGAAGGTAGTGAGGCCCAGCTGCAAGGTGTAGCTGGTGTCGTGGTTCAGCGCGATCAGTGGCCACGTCAGGTCGTTCCAGGTGCTGAGGAAGGTCAGCACGGCCACGGTGCTCAGCGCGGGCCGCGACAGCGGCAACACGATCGTGAGCAGCACACGCAGCCGCGAACAACCGTCGATCCACGCCGCCTCTTCCAGCTCCCTCGGCAGGGAAAAGAAGAACTGGCGGAAGAGGAACACCGCGAAGGGTGTCACCAGCGACGGCACGATCAGCGCGCCAAGACTGTCGATCAGGCCGAGCCGTTTCATCACCAGGAACATCGGGATCATGGTCAACTGGAATGGGATCGCCATCGTGGCCACCATCAGCGCGAACAGCACGCGCGAGCCGGCGAACCGCATCCGCGCGAAAGCGTACCCGCCCAGCGTGCCGAAGACCAGGTTCGACAGCACGGTCACCGCGGACACGATCAGCGAGTTCGTGAACCAGCGCGGGAAAAGCGCGTTTTCGAGCACGTATCGGTAACCCGAGAAGTCCACTTCGGACGGCCACAGCGCTGGCGGGAACCGGTTGATCTCGGCGTTGCTCATCACCGAACTGAGCAGCAGCCACACCAGCGGCCCCGCGAACACCACCGCCAGCGGCACCAACAGCAGATGCCAGGGATCGAACGGCAACCGGGGCCGCCGCGCGGCGAGCAGGACACGCGGTGCAGACCCGCCGATCCGGGCGGTCATCGGAGCGCCTTCCAAGGACGGCGGAGCACGCGGACGACGAGCACGACCACGAGCAGGGCCAGTGCGAGCACATACGCCGAAGCCGCGCCGTAACCGGCCGTGAAGTTCTTGAACGCCTGCTCCCAGACGAAATAGACGATCACCGTGGTGGAACCGAGCGGACCGCCCTTGCTCGTCACGTACACCACGTCGAACACCTGCAGCGACGTGATCAGCTGCCACAGCACGAGAAACGCCGTCATCGGGGTGACCGCGGGCAGCGTCACGTGCCACAGCACCCGCCAGGTGCCCGCGCCGTCCAGCCGCGCGGCCTCGATCAACGACGGCGGAACATCCTGCAACGCGGCGAGGTAGACCACGACACAGAACCCGGTCCCGCTCCACAGCGTGATCCCGACCAGCACCAGCAGCGCCTGCCCCGGATCGGTCAGGAATCCCTGCGGTGACAGACCGAGGTGGCGCAACAGGGAGTTGGCCGCGCCGAACTGCGGGTCGAGGATGAAGGAGAACAGCACCCCCTGTGCCGTCGCCGACAGCACGAACGGGACGAACACGAGCGTCCGGTACAGCCCGATCAGCCGGATACGCCGGTTCAGCGCCTGCGCCAGCAGGAATCCGAACAGGATGCTCAGCGGAACGTAGAGCACCGTGTACAGCACGGTGTTCCCGACAGCCTGGGCGAAATGCGGGTCCTGAGCGAGGGCCGAATAGTTGTCGAATCCGACGGACCGGCTCGGCGTCACGAGGTCGTCGGCCTGGAACGACAGCACGAACGACCAGGCGACGGGCACCACCCCGAGACCGAGGATGATGAGCACGGCCGGTGAGACATAGGTCCACGCCATCGCGGTTTCGCGGCGTCGACGGCTTTTCGCGGTTCGTCGTACGGGTATGACGGTGATCGGTCTCGGCAATCCGGGCATGACGGCTCCCTATCGGGGGATGATCAGAGCGGCGTCCGCCGCTTTCGCGCATTCGCGCAGCGCGTCGGCGGGTGTGGCCTCGCCGAGCAACACGGAGACGATCGCGGTACCGAGCGCCGCCGAAACCTGCGGGTAGGCCGGATGCACCGGCCGGACCTTGGCGTACTCGAGTGTGCCGACGAACACCGGCAGACCCGGTGTTTCGGAGGTTTTCTCCTGCCATGCGGGCAATTCCTGCGTCCGGCGGCTGAGCGGGAGGCTACCCGCGCCGATGTCCCAGCGGACGTCCTGTGCCGGATCCGTCAACCAGGACAGGAAGGTGCGCGCGGCCTGGACACGGTCCTCGCCGTTGTCGAAGACCGTCCAGGTGTCCGGGCCGGAGATGGTCATCGGACGGCCGGAGAAGCTCGGCAGCGGCACGATCTCGTAGTCCATCCGGGCTTCGGTGATGTCGGGCAGTTGCCAGGGCCCGGTGACGACCATGCCGATGTTGCCACCCGTGAACGCCTGGTACATCTGCTCGCCGCCGGGCTTCGGGTCGACATAGACGCATTTCGCCGCGGCGAGGTCGCGGACCACCTCGAGCGCTCGCACGCCCTGGTCGGCGAACCCGATCCCGCGGCCGCCCGCGCCGATGACGTCACCGCCGAGGTCCCACACCATCGGCCACAGCCGCCACACGGTGTCCTCGTCACCCGATCCTGGCCAGCCGGTGCCGAAGGTTCCGCTGCCGGCATCGGTGAGTTTCCTCGCCGTGTCGACGAATTCGGCCCACGACCATCCCGCGGAAGGCAACGGCGTCCCTGTCTTCTCGAACAACGCCTTGTTGCACGCCACCGCCAGCGAATCGAGCGCCGACGGCACGGCCCGTATCCGGCCGTTGACCGTCACCGCGTCCCGCGCCACGGCCCAGAAACCGGGTCCGGCGTCGACGAGATCGGTGACGTCGACGACCTGCGGGCTCCGCGCCACACTGGCCAGATCCGGACCGAAGACGTAGGCGATGTCCGGATAGGATCCCGACGCGAGCGCCGCGGTGATCTTCTGCAGCATCGCGTCGGCGAGCACGCCGCCGCCGAGATCGATCCGGATTCCGGGATGGGTCCGGTGGAAGTCCGCGACGAGCACGTCGAGGACCTTCTTCCCGGTGTCGGTCTGGCCGTGCCAGATCTCGACGGTGACCGGGCCTCCGGTGCTTCCGGCCGGCGCCGGGGCACAGGCTCCCATGGTCGCGCAGAGTGTCAGTCCGCCGAACCCGCGCAAGAAACCCCGCCGGTTCAAGGCTGCGGACGAGCCACGGACGTCCATCACATCCTCCTGGTCAGCAGGTCTTGCGGACGTAACCGGACGCGCCCGCGGGGAGGACATCATGGTCACGGCGGACGATGCTGAGCGAACCGCCCCACTTGTCGCAGGCGTTGGCGAGACCGGCGTCGGTGTACTCGATGGCGATCACGTTGTCTCCGTACGCGGGGATGTATTCATCGCAGTTGTCCTGCTCGCCGCACTCTTCTACGACGGCGAAGTCCAGCCCGTTGGCCTGGCGCTGCCCGGCCAGTTCCGAGGCGTTCTTCTGCCCGATCGCCAGGCCCTTTTCGTGAGCGTGAGCGGAAAGCAACCGGATGTAGGCCTGGGCGTCGCCGTCCGACAGCAGGCCATTCGAGCGCGTGAAACTGTCGAAGTTGTCGAGCTCGATCGCCTGGTAACCCTTCGCCGCGCAGTCATCGGCCCAGCCGTTCACCTTCGCCGCGACCTGCTGCCGCTTGTCCGTGGTCCGCAGATCGAGCAGGGCTTCGCCCCATTCCACGTCCATCACGATGGCGCCGTTCGCGCCGCGGAGCGCGAGGTCTCCCCACTCCCCCTCGGCGCGAGGCTGGGCTTGGAAAGCGTTGATGTAGCAGATGTTGTAGAGGCCCGCCGCGGGCGGGGCGGTGTGGTCGCGGCTGACGACCCGAACCCCGGATGGCGGCGCGTAGGGGCTGCCGATCTGATAATCGAAACCGGCCTTGACCGGCGGCGGGGCGAAGGCATGTGCGGGCGTGGGTGCAGGTGCGGGCGGGGGTGCGGGCGGGGGTGCGGGCGTGGAGGTGGGTTCGGGTTCGACCGTAGCCGAGCAGGCGGCGCCGGCCACGACGACGACGGCGCACAGGGCGGCGACGGCGAGAACGCGGGAAGTGTGCATCATCGAACTCCGGATGAGGGTGGGCACGACCCCGCCTCAGACCACATACACGTCCTGGCGACTCAGTCCGGGCTCGCAGCGAAGGCCGACATACCGGCTGGGCGTACCTCTGACGTCGGGGCGTCCATTCCGACGTGCTCAGCAGTAAATATGAGCATCATCGAAAATGTCAAGTGCTCGATAGTGCACTTTTAGGTGATCCTACGGACATGTTCGAGCACAATGGGTGATTTCTTGGGTGATCCATCGGCCGCTGACGATCTGCGACCGCGTCGGTCGGCCACAACCCTGAACGCCATGAGCGACCGTCCCGAAGTCACGGACGTCGGTGTCCTGGCCGCCGAGCTGCACGACTCGTCCGATCCGGCGTCACCCGGCCCGGCGGACAGGAACGAACCGGGGATGAGCCACTGCGTGAAGTCGGCGGTCATCGCAGCCTCAGCACCAGGGATTCGAGGCCGTGCATGGCCGTGCTGTCACGCCAGCGCAGATCGTCCACGGCGGACACCACCTCGATGTCGGCGAACCGGTCCAGCAGACACCCGAAGGCGATCTCGCCCTCCAGCCGGGCCAGCGGCGCCCCGAGACAGAAATGCACACCATGACCGAACGCCAGATGCCCGCCCCGCGGCCGGGTGATGTCGAGCCGGTCGGGGTCGGTGAAACGAGCCGGATCGCGATTGGCCGCCAGCCACGACACCATGACGAAGTCACCCGCCGGGATCACCACACCCGCGATCTCAACCTCTTCGGTGGCGTACCGGGGTGAAGACAGGATATTCGGCGTCTCGTGCCGCAAGAACTCCTCGACCGCTGCCGGCATCAGACTCCGGTCCCCCCGCAACAGCGCGAGCTGGTCAGGATGGCGAGACAGGCTCAGGACACCACCACTGATCAAGTTCACCGTGGTCTCGAAACCACCGATCAGCAGCACGACCGAAACCGCGATCAACTCCGCCGAATCGAGCCGGTCACCGTCCTCGGTGGCATACACCAGCCGCGAGAGCAGATCGTCGGAAGGACTTTTCCGTTTGGCCGCGATCAACCCGTACAGGTAACCCGCCATCTGTCTCGTCGCCGCGCCCGCCACCTCGGTCACCCCGCCGTCGACCATCGTCTTCGACCACGAAGTGAACCGATCGTGGTCCTCGAACGGCACACCCAGCAGCTCGATGATTACTCGGATCGACAGCGGGTAGGCGTACGACTCCAGCAGCTCCACCGAATCCCGGCCCGACATCGCCTCGAGCAGTTCGTCCGCGATCTGCTCGATCCGCGGCCTCAGCGGCGCGATGGCCCGGCCGGTGAACGTCTTCGCGACCAGCTTGCGCAGCCAGGTGTAATGAGGCGGGTCCAGATCGAGCAGATTCATCGCGAAGTCCCCGAAAAACGGACTCTCCTCGTACCCGCCCAACGCCATCCGATGCATCCGGTCGTACACCCGGTGGCTACTGAAACGGGGATCGGCCGCGACAGCCCTGGCCTCCTCGTACCCGGTCACCAGCCAAACGGGCATACCGCTGGGCAACACGACAGGGCGGATCGGTGCGCACTCACGCAGCTTCGCCCCGACTCTGTGCCCGTCCTGAACGAAGTCGTCACCGAGCACGAGCGGTCCAGTTTTGTTCATGGCTTTCTCCTTATGCTGCAACGGTTCAACCACGACGAAAGTCAGCAGCGCCACCAGGACGACGCATGCCGAAAGCCGTCGCGGGAAAGAACGGATCACACAAGGCCGGCCTTGCCGAGGTAGGGGTACTTGGCCTGATCGCGGACTTCGATCCCCGCCACGGTCTTGCGCGCGAGGCTCAGCACGTCGGCCTGGCCCCACACCACGGTGTTGCCCCGGTCGAACATGACCTCCTGGACTTCGTCCCACGCCTTGGCACGTTCGGCCTTGTCCGCGCTGGCGATGGCCTTGCGGAAGGCCGCGGTGAACCCGTCGTCGTTCAGAGCGAGCGACGGGTCAGCGCCGAGCCTGCCGTACATCACCGCCAGCGGGACCGCGCCGCTGGAAAACGCGATCCCGTTCGCGGCAGCGACCGCGCTCGGCTCGAGGAACTCCTGCGGACTCACGATGTCCACTCGTATCTTCAGCCCGATCTCCTTGAGCTGCTCGGCCAGCAACTGAGTGGACGCGTTGTAGCCGACTTCCCACTCCGCGGTGCGGATCACGATCTCCGCGACGTCGGCACCGGACTCTTTGACCAGCCCCCTGGCCTGGTCGACGTCGCGAGCCAGCGGTGCGCGCGACATGAAGTGCTCGGACTCGGCGCACAGCAGGTCGTTGCCGGGCGTCCCGTAGCCCAGAAGGACGGCGTTCACCAACTCTTGCCGTGCAACCGCCAACCGCACCGCCTTACGCGCCCGCGGGTCGTCGAACGGCTTGATGGTCGTGTTGAGCACCCACCCGTAGGCCGTCCGGTTCGTCTCCCCCGCCGTGCGAATCTCGAAGTCTTCAGGAAGACTGGATTTCCCCATGGCGAAAGGGATATCGCCCGCGTAGTCGGCCTGGCCGGTGACGACCGCGTTCACCCTGGCCCGCGGGTCGCTCAGGCTCAGCAGCACCAGTTCATCCGCCGGGGCCTTGCCCGCCCAGTGACCGTCGAACCGTTTGAGGCGTGACTCACGGCCGGCTTTGAAAGCCTCGACCTGGTACGCGCCGGTGCCGATGGCCGTGGCGCCGGTGAAGGTGGCTCCGTTCTTCACCATCTTGCCGGGAAAAGCCGCCAGGAACAGAGCCGGATCGCCTACCGGCTGACGGGTGGGGACCACGACCGCGAACCGGTCGCGGATCTGGGCCTTGTCGAAGTCGAAGTACGCCGAGAGCTGACTGAGGTAGGCCCGATCGGGGGAACTCATGAAGCGGAAGCTGTAGATGACGTCGTCGGCGGTGAAAAACGAACCGTCGTGCCACTTGACGCCCTCACGCAGCCTCACCACGAACGAGGTTGCTCCCGGACCGACCTCGACCGCTGTCGCCAGCGCGGGTGCGACCCTGCCGCGTCTCAGTGTGAACAGCGAATCGAACACGACGTCGCCACGGACGAAGTCGGCGGGCGAACCGCTACCGAACGGGTCGAGGCTTTCGGCTGCCCCGCCCCCGGTGAAGACCGCGCCCAGCGCACCTCCTTGACGGGGCACGGCGGGACCGGTGTTCTCCCCCGGTCCGGTCGTGGGAGTGGCCGCGCTGCAGGCGTTGAGCAAAATCCCCGCGCCTGCCGCGAGCCCGGCCGTTCGCAACACGACACGACGGTTGATGGACATGGGAATTCCCTCCGTGAGTTCAGCGGGGCGGAAAGATTGCGCCGTGCGGCCCAGCGCTCCGCCTGAGCGACGTTCACCTCGGTGTCTTCGCTCCCGATCACCGAGGTGACAGGGCAGCTGGGCTCCATACCCGGCACCTGCCGGTATGTTTCGGCGAGCCGTAAGTCCTCACGGATCGCAGGCATGAGGACCGACCGGGCGTCCGGGTCTTCCAACAGGGCCTCGTCCGTGCCGTCAAAGCCGACGAGTTCCTTCACCACGGCATCGTCCGGCATCAAGTGCATCGCTCCACCCTGCGGATCCGATGGTGCTCGACGTCCTGAAACCACGAGCCGCGCGGACGTCACACAATGCCGGAATTCCAGGGTCCGAGCCACCTCATAGGCCACGAGTGCGCCGAGGCTGTGTCCGAAAAGGACGATCGGCCGGTCGTCCAGCGAGACCAGGTCCGAGGCGAGGTTCTCAGCGAGCGTTGACATCCCCGCTGTGAACGGTTCGACCAGCCGGTCCTCCCTGCCGGGGTGCACCACGCGAGCCATGGCCAATGGCCGGGGCACGCGACAGCGCAACCACTTGGTCCGCCTGATCACAACAAGTCCCTCTCGAAGGTCACGCACAATGATCAAGATTTTCACCGTGCCGAGCACCGTCGCCCGCTATCTGACAAGAGTCGATTTCATCTACTGTGGCGGTGAACACGTCGGAAATCCCTCGACTTGTCAACCTCCCGACCGAATCCTTTGCACGCCAAGAGATGCGATCCCTCCGGGCGGACAGTCCGCACTCAGTCGAACCATGCGGAACCCAGGTTGGCCCACGCAATCAAGCGCACCCGTCATGACAACCCGTCCGGTCCAGCGATTGGGGACTATCGGGCAAAGAGGCATGCTCAAAGTGCAACTTTTGTGCGCGGGTCATAGACCGGTCGAACACCATCAAGTGCTGACGCGCCCGCTGTGACACACAAGTCTGTTACGGACGAGGCGAACGGGCCGACCTATCAGAATGACCGACAGGAGGAGCCGGTAGATGGGGACGGATCGTGTTGTCCAGTTGCTTTGGGCCCCTCGCTCTGTTGCGTTCGACAACACCGACGGCACCCGGGAAATCTTGGCCTACTACGGCTTCGCTCTGGTCCGTTCCTGTTCCGGCCGGGCAATCGCCGCGACCTGGGTGCCCGTCGGAGAGAATCCCACCTTCGCCGACGACGAAGCCTTGATCACGACGCTACGCGCGGCCTGGGCCTGGGGCGGCGGGGTTGCCTGAACCATGAGCTTCGCGAAGTTGCGCTCGCTCAACCGATCGGCCGCGCGTGACTGGAGTGCTCCCACGACCGAGATCAGTGCTACAGTCCCGATGATCACGACAGGCAGCGCCCAGAACGCGAGGTTCCGGCCCACTGCCTACAGCAGAGCGACGATCACCACCACTGCGGTGAGAGAATCGTCAGGTCGCGCGAACAGTTGCCGCGGTCAACGCGTCGACAGGTGCCGGACGCTCACAAGCCACCTGTCCGAATCCCGGAGTGGAGCCATTGGTGCAGCTCCTCTCGACCTTGGTGCACATCGGCTGTCAGAACCGGGTTTTGCGGCGCCGGATCTGACAATCTTGCCTTGGACAGGGAAACGCCGGGGCGGATCTTTCGCCTGGGAGGAGCGCCCATGGAGAATCTCGATCCGGCCTGGCACACGACCGAAGCCGAAGGGGCCGTCGGAACCGAGCCTGCCGAGCCACACCAGAACGCACCGTCGCAATCGACTGGAGTTCGTCGACTCGGGTTGCTGGCCAGCCTGGTCGCGATCACACGGTTACCTTTGTTGCACGAGGCTCAAGCGGTCGTTCAGCGCCATGCGCTCGAACAGCACGCCGTGTGGCGTTGTCCACCGTCGAACATGGCGGGTCTCCCGTTCTGCTGGTGGGAGGGCTGGGCAGCACACCAGCCCTGTTCACTCCCATGCGAGATCTGCTGCGACGGCTCGATTGTCAGGTCGCGATCGCTCCGGTCCGCCTCGGCATCGGGTGTGGCGAGATGACCGCGCGCATGATTGAGAACGCCTTGGCGGATTTGACCGAGGCGGAGTCCGCTCCGGCCGTGGTCATCGCGCACAGCCGCGGCGGACAGCTCGCCCGATCCGTGGCGGTACGGAGGCCAGAGCTTCTGCGGGGCCTGATCACCCTGGGAGCTCCGCTGACTCGCATGCTCGCTGTCCATCCGTTACTGCTCGCGCAGGTCGCGGTCCTTGGTATTGCTGGGGCACTCGGCGTGCCCGGGCTCCTTCGACCCGGCTGTCGTTGGGGGGCGTGTTGCGCAGGCCTGCGGGCCGACCTCACCGCCCCGTTTCCGGAGTCCTTGCCTTTCCTGTCGATGTACTCGCGGGACGACCGCGTCGTCGACTGGAGAAGCTCTTGCGATCCGGCCGCACGTCACCGGGAAGTACCTGCGAGTCATGGCGGTCTGATCTGGGATCCCAGCATCCTGGCGACGGTCGTGGACGAACTCGTGCACATGGTCACCGGCGTGTCGCCCGCCGTCCACGACGGCGCCGATCGCCGGTCCGCGGCCTGATACCGCTGCCGAGCACAAGAGTCAGCAAGGGCAAGGGGTGGTCCCCTTCACGCCACAGGAAGCCGGAGTCGAAACCTCGCACCATATTTGACTGACAGGCCGCCATCTCCGGTAACACCGTGTAGTCGACCATTTCGCCAATCGATGGCTTCTCACTCCTCTCGATCATGCGCCCGAGTGGCTCAGCGCTGTCAGGCGCTTGGGCACGGAGCGGATTAGAGAGTCCATGAAGAACCATCGGTCATCTTGGTTTCAGTCCCGGAGCAGCGACGCACTTGCGATGAGTGACCACGGGCCGGCATTTCAACCGCACGCCTGACACAGCTGAATGGAGTGGAAGATGACCAGCCTCGCATCAGTCAATGCCGACATCAACGCCGCCGTCCGGTCGGCGACGTTGAGTTACTGGAGCGATTTCGGCTGGCCTGTCCGGGCCGCCGGAGCCGCCGTCCTGCTTTCGTTGCCGCCCACCATGGCGGCACTGGCCGTCTCCGCCGACCTGGCACGACCGTTGCTCGAAAGGGTCGAGTCAGCCGGCTTCCACGGTGGAGTACTCCGCCTGATGGAGGAAAACAGCCATTGGGTCTTTCTCGTCACCCGTCCACGGCACTGGCGCGTGGCGCCCGGCCAGGCGATTCAGTTGCTGCCGGAGAGCAGTGATCTGCGACTTCCGTGCGGACTCGAACTGCCCAACGCGGCGGTTTGGCTGCGAGAGCCACAGTCCACGGACGATGCGCTGTTCGACGGCGATCTGCTGCTTGGCGAACTGGCCGACATAGTCGCGGAGTGGCCTGTCTGGCACGCCGACCGCAGCGCCGCGTAAGACCCGAGCACCGGTTCATGCGCTCTCTCAGCCACCGAGTGGGCGGCCGGTCTCGATGAGATGACTCACCTCGGGTGCGAGTTGGTTGACTGCCCCGAATCTTTTGATCAGCTCGGCTACACCGGCTGTCCGCAAGCCCGCCGTTGTCAGCTCACCATTGAAACGCATGCAGTACGTGCGGGGCGCGTGAAAGGCATGTGCCCCTCGCAAGGCCTCCTGCTGGCCGGCGATCATGCTTCGCCAGGCGTCCCCCACCGACAACCGGGACAGCGCCAGGCGATCGGGCAGAACAACCTCGAGCGCCGCGTGGTACTGGTGCTCGGACGCCTTGCGATGCGACAGTGACCGGGCACTGTGGTCCGCTACCTCGCCAGGGTCCTCGTAGGGCTCGAAGAGATGGCGACGGACTTTGAGGATGCACGGATCCTGTGCCAACCCCGGCGCGAACTCGTCCGCCACCCAGGCGTGGAACGCGTCCGGTGTCACACCGTCGGCGCGTTGAAGAAAAACCATCAGTCGCAACACGCCAGGGTCACCGCACGGCGCCGGGTCGGCGAGGCGGTCGACGACGGTGCTCGAGCCGTCGCCGAGCGAGCTGTAGCCGACGGTCTCCTCGAAGATCACCGGATCGTCCTGGATGAGCGGCCCGATGTTGGCGACAAAGCGGGTGACGTCCTCGTCGGTGAGGAACGTCGGCTCGGGAATACCGTCGAAGCGCAATTCCTCCGGCAGCCACCAGTCGACACCCGGAACCCTCGGCCAGAGGTCGCCTTCGTCGTAGGAGACCCAATGGGTCCACAGGGAGTGGATACCGGGAAGCCGACATGCGACCTGCACGTGGACGTCGCGCCAATAGGCGTAGAAGTGGTCGACCGAAACCGACCGGCGACGACGCAATGTGTAGAGCAGGGTGAGCGCGGTGTGGGGATCGCGGCCGTCCGCCGGGACAGCGCCTTCGGCCTGGTGTAGTGCGGTTGTCATCGATCCATTCCTCCTTGGAATGCGTCGGCGATCGCGCGCTTCCGCCCACGGTGTTCGCCGACACAGAGGTGAGCTTGACGATCATGTCGACGTCGTCCGCGGTCACGATCGAGTAGCCGATGCCGATCCATCCGGGACGGTGGCGTCTGAAGCGCCACGCCCAAGCGGTCTGGGGCGTCGTTCACAGAACGGGACAGTGCGGCGCCGATCGGCAGGCCGGAACCCGAGTCGCTGATCCATTCGGCTGAAATAACGGCCCGCACTGCGGTGCAGACCGGTGAACGCGGGTTCCTCGGCGAGATGTAATGGATGGCCGTTGGTGCGAGTGAAGCCGGAAGTCGGTGCAACGCCATATCTCCGTCCCCTCGACAAAGCGGCGACGCAAAGCTAAACCCGTGCCGTGCTCCAGAGCAAGAACACCAGACCAAGTGAACCGCTCCGGGTTTCGATGGAGGCTCCTCGTGTGAGTGAGGCGCGCTTTTGTGCTCGGAGTGACAGAATAGACCTGCTCAGGTGACTGCCGCACGGCCGCCTCGCACCGCTGTTCGACGGGACCGCTGTTCGACGAGACGGACGTTCGCGGGTCGCGGCTTGATCCACAATGGAACGCGATGTATCTCGACCGAACGCTTTGACCGCAACAGCCAGATACTCGACACAGACAAGAAGAAGCCCGCGACCAAAAGGTCGCGGGTCGCATCCTCCGGACAAGGAGTGATCCGTGAAGACCGACCGTGCGATTCCCCTGGCGCGGGGAGCAGTCCCACTTCTTGGCCACGCACGGGCACTGTCCCGTGACCCGATGCATTTCCTGAAGTCCCTTCCCGAAGATGTCGACTTGATCGGACTCCGACTCGGCCCCAACCCCGTCGTCCTCGTATGTGACCCCGAACTGACCCAGCAGGTGCTCACCGACGACAGCACCTTCGACAAGGGCGGGCCACTCGTCGATTTGGTCGCGCCGCTGGTCGGCGACGGCCTCGCGACCTGCCCGCGAAGCCGGCACCGACACCCGCGCCGTCTGCTCCAACCGCTGTTCCGCCCCGGCCGCTTGGAGGACTACGGCGAGAAAATGGCTGCCGCGATCGACTCCGTCATCGGCGACTGGCGCGACGATCAAGTGTTCGACGTACCAGCCGAGATGCGCAGGCTTACGATCCGCGTCGCGGTGGAGGCACTGTTCTCCGGTACCCTCGCCCCCGCCGTAGCCGATCAAACCGCAGACGACTTCACCGCGGTTCTCGTCGGAATCGCCCAACGAATGGCAAGGCCACCCGTCGCCGACCGGCTCCCGACCCCGACCAACCGTCGTTACTACGCTGCCCTCAAGCGTGTCCGGGAGACCGTCCGTGACGCCGTCGAACGTCGCCGGGCCGACGGTACCGGCGAGGACGACGTGCTGGCTCGGCTGCTCACCACAGGAGCCGACGGCAAACCTGTCCTCAGCGAAAGCGCGATAGTCGACCACGCCATCACCTTCCTCATCGCACCCACGGCGACGATCGCGAGCGTGCTGGGATGGGCGTTGCACGTACTGGCCGAGCATCCCGATATGCAAGACCGGCTACACGCCGAGATCGACGTCTTGCTGGCCGACAAGCCTGCTAGCTCCGACGTTCTGGCCAAGCTCGAACTGACTCAACGCATCGTCACCGAGTCCCTCCGGATGTACCCGTCGCTCTTTTTCGCGCCACTACGCATCGTCACCACCGACACCGACCTCGGGCAGCACCGCCTCCCGGCCGGCACGGTCCTCGCCTTCAGCCCATGGCTCGTCCATCACCGAAGCGACCTGTACGAAGATCCGGAGCATTTCGACCCCGATCGGTGGAAGAACACCGAGTTACCCATGCCCTCCCGCAACGCATTCATCCCGTTCGGCTCGGGCGCCCGTCAATGCATCGGCCTCGACTTCGCTTACCAAGAGATGGTCCTCGCCCTTGCCACCATCGCGTCGCGCTGGCGCCTCGAACCGGTGGCCGGCAGTCCTCTCCCTCCTCGCGCGGCGGCCAACTTGACAGCACGAGGCTTGCGCGTGCGCACTGTCCTTCGGCGACCGTCCGGAGCGGAGAAGTGCTCGAGGCCCGTCGACCTCGACGGTCGATCGGTTCGAACACCTGACGGAAACCACAGGCCGACCCAGCGACCGGGATGGCTCATCTAGTGTCGCGAGTCGGAAGTTCGCGCCGTAAATGGGTGATGGAGTCTGGTCACTCGTCGCTGGATGAACCCCACCTGCCGCTCGCGGTCCTGTCAGGACCCGAATTCGCCGACAGCGCCGGACCTTTCGCGACACGTGATGGGTGGCTGGGCGCGCGGTACGCCGAACAGTGTGGCGTAGTGCCGGACCGCGGCCCTCGCTGTGTGGATTTTGGTGCGTTGGATGATGCTGTTGGCGAATTCGTGGCCAAGCGAAACTCTCCTGGCGTGTTGCTGGGGACCACGCGCGTGACTGGACGGCGATCACGTGTGTTCGGACGGAGAACTCGCGTGACTGGATGGAGAACTCGGCCGCGGTCGGACTGGGCCGCGTGTTCTCCACCCAGTCACGCGTGATCTCCGCCATGACACGCGTGATCTCCCTCCAGTCACGCGTGTCATGGCGGAGATCACGCGACGACCCGGAGGTCCTTTCGCTTAGCCACGAATTCGCCAACAGCATCGTTGGATGACCCGAAATCCACACAGTCCCGGGCGAGGAGCCCGGTGGCCACCTGGTCCGGAGGGGGTGTGTGGAAATAGGGACACTCAACGTCCCTATTCCCACACACCCTTCACCCGGCGTCACCTTTGCCTTGCCCAAGAACCCGAATCGCCACTCACGGTAGCGAATCATTAGTGGTCGCGGCCCATCCGGCGAGCTGATGTCCCTCTCTGGAAGCTTCGAGCACCGGTTCCCGCGACAGTGATGACGGTCTTACGACAACGCGAGATCTGTCATCACCGGTCCCGGTCTCGTAGTTGCTCGGTGAACCACCCGGCCAGTTGGATGCGGTTGGTGAAGCCGAGCTTGGCCAGGATGTTCTGCACATGGCCCTCCGCAGTGCGCTCGGCGATCACCAACCGAGTGCCGATGTCCTTGTTGGACAACCCTTCGGCGACCAACTCGGCGACCTGCCGCTCCCGCCGGGTCAGCGACCCCAGCGGATCGTCAGCGGTAGCCCGTGGTGGTGCCGGGGCAGCGGGCCGGGGGACCTCGCCAAGGGCGCAGGCGATCGCTTGGGCGCGCTTGAGACCGGCGCCCCTGTCGAATGCGGCCTGGAACTCCTGGTCACCCAGGGCACGGCGCGCCTGTTGCTCACACGCGTCGTGCGCGGCGCGGAACTTCGGAAAGTTGGCCAGCGGCTTGCCGCCGGCCGACGGGTAGAGCTTTTGTACCGCTCCCAGCAGCAACGCGGCCTTCTCGCTCTCACCGCGGGCGCTTGCGATCCAGGCCAGCCGCTCGACGAGCACCGCCGCTCCCAAGGAGTCCTCGAAGGTGAGCATGCCTCGCAGGGCCTCCTTGGCGTGCGTGCTCGCCGACGCCAGCTCGCCCCGCTTCCACTCCGGCAGGGACAACGAGAACAGCGTGTATGCCCGTGCCCACCGCTCGCCGTACTGGTCGCAGAGCGCACATGCCTTCTTTGCCAGCGCGATCGCGCGGTCGAGGTCACCGCTGTATGCGAGTATCCCGCTCAGCCGGTGATGGGCGAGGATCATGGTGCTGCTCGGCTTGCCAAGGGCTTCGAACTCGGTCAGGGCTTCCTCCAGCAGAGCCCGCCCGCGCGGCAGGTCACCTCCGGACCATTCCGCGGTTCCCAGCGTGAACAGGGTCTGGGCCAGCACGGTCTGATCACCGTGCGACCGGGCCCACTGCCGGCACTCGGTGGCCATGTCGATGGCGGCGACATGGTCCTGCGCGACCGCGAGGTCGGCGGCGGCCCACAGGGCGGTGGCCCACGCCTGGCTCGGCGTGTCGTCCAGCGCGAGCATCTGGTCCAGCCAGTGCCGTCCCTCGGCCACGAGACCGCAGCCGAACCAGTAGAAGTGCAGGGCCGCGGCCAGCCTCAGCCCCACCTGGGACTCGCCTGGGGTGCTCGAGCAGAATTCCAGGGCAAGCCGCAGGTTGGCATGCTCACGCCGGGTCCGGGTGGCGATCTCCAGCTGGTTGGCACCGAACCAGTCGGCCGCGCCCTGCTCGGCCAGCGCCAGGTAGTAGTCCCGATGCCGCCGACGCAGCATCTCGTCGTTCTCTATGGCCCTCAGCTTGCCTCTGCCGTAGTGGCGGACGGTGTCCAGCATCCGGTACCGAATCCTCGCGCTGTGCGCGTCGTCGTCCCTGACCAGAATCGACTTGTCCACCAACCCGGCCACCAGGTCGATCACCTGGTCTTGCGCCAAGCCCTCGCCGGCACACACCGTCTCGGCCGCGTCCAGATCACACCCGTCAGCGAACACCGACATCCGTACCCACAGCTGTTGTTCTACAGATGAGCACAACTCGAAACCCCAGTCCAGCACCGCCCGCAGCGTCTGATGCCGTGGCAGCACGACAGGACTGCCCGAGGTGAGCAGCTGGAACCGGTCATCGAGCCGGAGCAGGATCTGCTCCGGCGTCAGTATCCGCACGCGAGCCGCGGCCAGCTCGATCGCCAGCGGCAGCCCGTCCAGCCTCCGGCAGATCCGCGCAATGGTCGTCCGGTCGGTCTCGGTGACCTCGAACTCGGGCACCACCGCCGTCGCCCGCTCCACGAACAGCCTGATCGCGTCATTGGCAGCCAGCTCACCCGACGTGACCAGGTCCGGATCGAGCAGCGGCAGAGGCAGCACCGGCAGGATGTGCTCGCCAGGGGTGTGCAGAGCCTGCCGGCTGGTGGCCAGGATCCTCAGCCGCGGTGCCGCCGCCAGCAACTCACCGGCAAGCACCGCGCACCCGTCTCCCAGATGCTCACAGTTGTCCAGCACCAGCAGTACTTGCTTGTCTCGCAGGTGGCGCACCAACGCCTCACGCAGCGACCGCGCGGACTGATCACGAAGTCCCACCGCGTTGGCCACGGTCTGCTCCAGCAAGGCGCCGTCCTGTAGCGGGGCCAGCTCGACAAGCCACACCCCATCGGAGAACGCCCGATGTGACTGCGTGGCCACCTGCAGTGCCAGCCGGGTCTTGCCCACCCCGCCCGCGCCTGCCAAAGTCAGCATCCGGACCCCGGGCAACACCTTCTTCACCGCGGCCATCTCCCGCCGACGCCCGACGAAGCTGGTCATCTCGGCCGGTAGGTTGCCCCTTTGACGTGTGGACACCACTCCGCAACACTAGCCCCGAATTCGACGCGGCGCAGTTCGCCCTGACGAGCCTGTTAGGACAGCCTCGCCGACCGGAGCATCGCCTCTCGAACGACCGGCTACCCGGACTCAGCCTACGCAGGCCAGGTAGGTACTCAGGTAGGTACTCAGGTATCTCCACGGTGGCGCCTGGACGCTGTCCAAACGAGACTTGATCCAACTTCCACTGGTCACGTTCGAGGTTGAGGTCGGAGGCGAGAGAAATGACCGTCGCGTCTTTCAACGCCGTGATTGAGATGAACTCGTTGTACCTGAGCCGACCCGGCACGGGCGCCTCGGACGAAGCCGTTGCCGCCTGGTATCGAGCGAAGGGCAGGCTGCACGAGAGGGTCGCTGCCCAGGGCGGGTCAGATGCCGCTCAGGAACTGGCCTACGCCGCGACCAGTTACGAGCATGCCCGCCGCCTCGAGCAAGGGTCCGCCGCGAAGCAGTCGAGGTGGGCGGCATGAACGCGCTGCAAGCCCGGCTGGCGTTCGAGGACCGCGTCGAGGACATGGGCGTACTCGACGCCGACGATCGTGTCACGTGTCACGTACACGGCAGGTGGATCCACCAATGCGTGGCCTCCCCCATCCACGTCAACCCGGTCACCAGGCACCGGTGGTGCCGTGACTGCGAAAGGGCGTTGACCGTCGTCATCGACGAGCTCGCCGGCGTCGTGACGATGAATTGCTCACGTTGTGGTGGCGGAGTGAGCGGGGCCACTGCCCACCTTCTCACCGCCTGCCGCGCCAGCCTTCGAGCCTCTGGTCGAGACGCCCGCTCCACGGCCGAGGCGGCCTAGCTTGAGTGTCCTGTAAGTGGTCGAGCTGCGGAGCTCCGCGATCAGCACCTCGTCGCCCTGGTCAATACGCGCTTCTCGTCAGCGTCGGCATGGGGTTCGACACCCACTGCGATGATCGTCCAAGCATCGGCCTGAACCGGGAGCAGTGGCGACGACGGTAGCGGGGCCGTCCGGCCGCAGGAGACCGGGTGATTCAGCGGCACTCGTCGCCATGACGGTCTTCGGCACTTGACACGTTCGACATCCCCTTCGCCGGACCGCGCCGAGCGGGGTCCAGGAAACTTTGCCGGGCGCTTCGCATGGCTTCCAGCGCATTCTCCAGAGCTGAAGCTCGCCGAGAGCGCACGCGGACTGGCTCTGGTGCACGAGATGCCCTTCGCGGGCGTCCACGCTCCTCCTCAACGGGTTTCGTTGTGACGGGTCGCCGCAAGTTCGCCAGGAGAGCCGGAGTAGGCCTGGCGGGTAGCGTCTCGGCATCGAGGATTTCCGGACCGGCACGTTCTCCCGGCTCGGGCGGCTCGGGCACTGGGCTCGGGTCCGGTTCGACCTCACTTCGGGCGGATTCCTTTGAGCCACTGTGCGGGGAACGAAGCTTCAAGGTCAGTTCACGGATGTCCTGCTGGTCATCCGGGTGGATGATCCGGCGCCGTCGACGAACCGGCGAGGGCGGGTTCCTCTGACGCTCTTCGACGGTCGTGACCAGAACCTCGGATTTGACCCGGTAGTTCTGCACGTATCTCACGGCGGAACGCTTCTGCTTCCGACCGGCACCGAACGGACGAGATCGGACAAGGCGGCTCATGTCCGGATCGATGCTTTCATCGACCTCATGGCTCGGACAAGGACCGCACCAGGGGCATCCCTTGACGGCGCATCGGCACAAACGCCTGGCAGGACCGGATTCCAAAGCCATACCCAAGGCTACGACAGCTGGCTCGGAAGCAGGCGCAAAAGCCGGGCGGCTCTGCCCTTATTTCCCCTGAATCAAGGTCAAGCAGACACCAACCGATGACGTCGTCGCGGTCCGGAGAAGGATCGTCGCACTTCCAGGAGCTGCTGATCGACCGCGACCGCATCGCCGTGCGTGCGATCAACACCGGAACCCTGGCCAACCGTCTATTTGAGGGGAACGTCAAACGTGTCGTGTCGCGGGGTCGTGGCGGCTCCTGCGTACGCGTTCTCCGGGTAGTGAAGGCCCCTCCTTGCCTACTCTGAAGGTCAGGGTCCCGGTTAGGTGTGGTGGTCACAGGGACTCTTCGTGCGGGACTGTGTGGATGAGGCCGGCACCGCGCCCGAACACGACACCGTCGTAAACGTCCCCTGTGGACACCCACTTGACCAGCGGGTATGCGACTTTGCCGGGCCCTTGCCCTGAGAGCAGGGTCCCGGCAAAGTCGAGGTCTTGCAGGTCAGGTGGCTATTCGTCACTTCGCCGTCGCGGGGCCGCACGCGCCGGTGGCGGGGCTTGATCAACGGAGGATCAGGGACACTCAACGTCCCCGATCCTCCGTTGATCAAGGACAAGTCACCCAGAACCCGGCGCACACCCCAAGCGCTGCGAGCACTATCCACCCACGCTTAAGTCCGGATCACCAAGAGCAGCACTGACCAGCGGGTATGCGACCTTGCCGGGCCCTTGCCCTGAGAGCAGGGAAGGAGGCCTTCACTCCACCGCTGGCCACGCCCACGAACACGACACGTTTGCCTTACCCCCTCAATCCACCCTCGGCGACGGCCGTTTCGTGAAGATGACGAACCTGCACGACTCGGCAGAGCCGCACCGGTGACTGGAGTGGGGTGAGGATACGAGACTCGCACTCGGGAGGGGGCTGCCCCGCCCGGGCAGAACTCCGGCACCGGGGACCGCTCAGTCACACGGACGCCTCTCCACCGGCGTCCCGAATACCTGGGCAACGGCCCCTGGCGGCGGTGACGTCCTATTCGGATTCGGGCTTGTCCGGACGTGATTCCGACGCCTTCGGAGCGGCCGCGTCGTCCGCCGTGGGCTCCCACGTGACGACGCGCAGGCCAGAAACATCCTGGTTGCTTTTCGCGTAAAGCCCGGCGATCTGCTCGTCGTCCATGTCCAGCGTTTCGCGCATGAACTCACCGTCCAAACGCACCGCGGCCGGGCCAGCCGGGTTGAACAACACGTCGACCCCGTCAGGGAGCAGCTCCACCAGTTCACCGAGGTCGATCCGCCGCCAGTCCGGCGACGCGAGCCGCTGACGATGCGGCTCACCGGTGGCGACGACGACACAAAGGATGTCGTCCGGAGACTTGGTGATCAGAGGATTCCCGTCCCCGTTCATCGCGATGTCGAACAGCGTGTCGCGCAGCAACAGCTGGATGTGCTCAGCCTCTGCCCCGCCTTGCATGACCAGCCGCAGCACGGCGTCGAGCGGATCCGACGGCGAATTCTCGTCGGTCGGCACGTAGTCCGGATTGGCCCGGAACTTGCCGAGTTTCCCTTCCTCTTCCAACGGCCACAGACCGACGACCGACTCGATCGGCGGAGAGTCGTTGACCGAGGCCGGACGCCAGGCCGGATCCATCAGCAGGAACCAGTTCTCCAGCGGGCCTTCCGCCTGTGTGTTGTCCGTGGAATCAGTCATGGTCACCATGATCCTCCTTCGTCGTCGGATGGGCTTCCCGGCTCGCCGACAGCCAGGCCGGCCGCGTCAATTCCGCTTGATAGGTGAATTCTCCGAGGCTGGACGATTCACCGGAGAGCCGGAGCAGCTCGCCCGCCAGGGGCGGGAGAACGACGCGCCGCTGCACGCCTGCCTCGTCGGCCGCCCGCAGCGTGACGGTGTGCACCTGCGAGGCCAGTTCGGGATCCGCCGCGAGGAAGGCGAGCACTGTGCTCCATAAATCGTCGGCCGCCGCGGAGCCCTCCACCATCCCGGCGACGGAAGCCAGGTCCAAGTGCCCCGGGTGGTCGAGGAGTCCGTCGAGGAGCACCTGCAGCACCTGCTCGCTGAGGTCGGCCGGTGAGACCGAGCCGAAGGAGGCCGGAATCTCCCCTCCGGACACCTCCTCATCGAAGCCGGAGTCATGCCGCTTGACCGGCTCCGGCGTGGCAACTTCCGCCCCGGAGTCCGTTCGCAAGCCGCGCACCTGCTCGGTGAGGTCGGCCGGTGAGACCGAGCCGGAGGTAGCCGGAATCTCCCCTCCGGACACCTCCTCATCGAAGCCGGAGTCATGCCGCTTGACTGGCCCCGACGTGGCAACTTCCGCCTCGGAGTCCGTTCGCAAGCCTCGTACCTGACCGGCAGGCTCGCTCCCGGTGCCCGACTCGCTCGCCGGTTGTCCAGGCGCGAGTAACGCGAACGCCTTGTTCAGCGCGTTGACGACAGACGGACTCCGGTCCGTGGCGATCCGGCCGATCTCCCTCTCCCCGAGTTCCGCGGGCGGGAGCACGATGTCGAGCGTCACCCGGCGCCGTGCATCCACATTCGAACCGGCACGCTGGGATTCTTCGGCCGGAACAACGTGGGTGACGATGTCCGCGGGATCGACGGGAAGGCCGAGCCTGGTCATCCGTCGTGCTTCCGACTCCACCTCCGCTTTGAACTCCGTACCGGCGATATCGGCGTGATCCTGGCTTTCGAACCAGGTGATCGTCACCTCAGGCAGGGCGGCACCGTTCCGCAGCCGCCACGCCGCCGCCCTGACCACACGCCGGACCGCTTCGCGGACGTCGTGGTCCGCGACTCCGGGCAGAATCCCGCCGTCGGCGGAGAATCCGATCGTCACCGACCCGATCCTGCTCGCCGCGAGATCACCCAGCGGTACCGGCGGGCCGGAAGGTACCGCTTCGGTGAAGAGCCCATCGCGCGATACCGTGCGAGTGCTGGTCATATCATCCACATGGACGGTATCGGTGGCACCGAATACCTTGGCCCGCTCCTGCACCAGCTTCTGCCACTCCACTTCGTAGCGACGGGTGAACGTCACGCGCACATCGGCCGTCGACTTGTTCAGGCTGCACTGCCCGAGCACGACCGGGCTCCTGGGATCCGGAGCGGCCCGCCGGTAGGCCTCACTGCCATACACGACGTGTGCCGCCGTCCGGGGGGTGAGGACCGCCACATCCCCGAACCTCAGTGGCCGATCCGTCTTCAACGCCACCTCCATCCCTGGAAGCCCGCCATGACCGTCGAGGAACCAAGGCCGCTGCGGGCTGCCCGACCACGGAGAAAGGTAGGGCGTCCACCGCTTGACCGTCGCGCCGCTGGTGTCCTGCTCGGTCGTCTCCCGCAAGAAGTACGACTGCCGCACCGCGGAATCACGCAAGGCGGGCAGAAGCATGTGGTACGGGGATATCTCGTCCCGAGGGAAGAACTGCCCGTGTACACCGAGACGGTCGTTATCCATGACGTAGCTGAGGACCCTTGCCGGTGTCGGAGGGGACGGGGCTGCGAAATCGAAGGCGTCCCGATCCAGCCTGATCCCACCGTCGGTGGACAGGTGAATACGGGCCCAGGACCGGTAGAGGAAACGCTGGTAGCCCCCGTCTTGCATACCTTGGGCGATCTCGCCGAACCCAGCGACCATGCCGTTCAGCGCGGCGATCACCAGCGGCTTGTGCTTGGGCGAGCCCTTGCTCCGGCCCAGCATCGCCCGCAGAGCGGGATCCGCGCGCACGATCTTCACCAGTTCGGACGGGGTGATCGAGAGGGCCAAGCCGTCCTTGCGAATGGCTTGGTAGCCCTGCGGGCCCGCCCCGGCGAACAAGAACACTGGCAGCCCCTTCCACGGGGAATTCACCGTGTAGGGGCCCGAGTGGCCGTCCTCGACCAGGAACTCCCGCAGGCCATCAGCGGTGGCGTGCGCAGCCCACTGCTTGGCGCGCGCGTAGTCCACTTTGTCCCCGGGGTAGCGCACGAAGAGCCCGACCCGCGCGCCAACGGAGTTCACCAGCACTTCGGTCCGCACATCCCCGGCGCGCAACTCGGAGACCTTCACGAACCCGGGTTGACCGGTCGTGGTGATCCGGTTCGATTCCACCTTCGCGTCAGCCGTGGGCGCGTACACGTCGTTGTACAGGCCCTCTCCACGCAAGGCCCCGGCGAAGTCGAAGCCCAGCCCCCCGAAGTTCACACGTTTACCACCGTCCCTCGCCACCAGCAGCACCGGTCGATTCGGGTTCGCCTTGAGCGCCGCCTGGAACAGCGGATCACTCAGGAGCAGCTCCCCGAGTTTGCGGCCGTCCAGTTCCAGCAGAACACCGTCTTTGCCGGAAATCCTGGCGAACGTCCCGTCCGGTGAATCCACGGCCACGATCAGTGGCTTCTCCGATCCCCACTCCCCGGTCAGGACGGCTGTGCCCTTGTCGACGGCGTCGGAGAAATCCTGCAGCGTCGTCGTCTCCAGGGCCTCGTCGGTCACCGGGAAACCCCACATCGATCCCTGCATTACGAGTCTCACGTCCTGCCACGAGACCGCGCCGCTTTCGGTGAACTTCGCGCCCCGAGGGAGCTCCGCGAACATGGTGGAGGTGAAATCGTAGATACCGGCGTAGTCGTGGGCCTCCCACGGCCCGGCCAGCTCACGCAACCTCGCCAGCAGGCTGGCGTTGGCCTCGCTCTCCGCGCCGATCGCCGCCCCCGGATTCTCCGTGAACACGAGAAGGGGAGGGCGGGTCTTTCCTCCGGTCATGTGCCGGAACATCGAGGACCGACAAAGGAGTTCCGCCGTCGCCGACGGGCTGATGTCCCAGACGCTGCCATCGGTCAGTGGCGTGCCGAACCTGCCGTCCTCTTCATCGAGCAGAAGCTCGACCGGGCGGGTTCGCTTCCCGTCCGTCGCCGCCGCCCAAGCCTGCATCGTGTTCCACTGTCGCTTACCGTCGCTCGACACCTCGGATACGAAACGCATGGTGTGGTCGTTCATCAGCGACGCCCGGCTCTGTAACCCGTCATTGATCCGAGCCTGCGAGGCGAACGCCATGCCGAACTGGCGCCCGTCCGCGCCCTTCAACGGAATCCAGGCGATGTCATCAGGCCGGATCTCCGCGGCCAACGAGATCTTTCCGCCTTGGGCAGGCACCGCCCGTCCGGAGGCGTCAAGAGCCAGCGGAAGGGACGCCGCCAGTACCGTGCGGAACGGCCCGTCACCCCGCAACGCGTCGGCGAATTCCTTCGCCGCTCGCTTGGCGGCTTGATGGTGTGCCGGATCCGCCCCGACGATCGTCACCGGCACATCCGGAGTCAGCGCGAGCGCCCTGAATTCCGGCGAATCCAGCACGTGCCGGGCGAGGGTAGCCCCGTCGACCACGGTGCCGTTGAGGAGGAAGCCACCGTCACGTCCCTCAGCGAACACCCGGAACGTCTTGCGTTCGCCCTCCCCTGGCATCGCCTGATGCAGACTTTCCCAGTGCGCGCTGTGCGAAGTCGCGGCCGGATCGAAACCGATCGCGCCCACCGACGAGGCCGTCGGCCCGTGCACGGATCCAGTGAGCGTGCTCGGAGTCGCCGGCCCGGTCTGTCCCACCGGACCGGCCGCGGCGGGCTGGAGGTCGCCAGGCTCTCCGTAGGTCATCGCCAGCGAACTGGTTTCCGCTCCCCGGTCGCCGCTGATGGGGGGCTCCGCAGTACCCGCGGCCTTGTCCGGAGCCAGCAAGGAGAATGACTTGTTGAGCGCGGAAAGGGCGTCGCTCGACGGAAACCCGACGAGCGGCCGGCTGGCGTCCTCCCCGAGATCGTGACGTTGCATGACGACGTCGATCCTGCCGTTCGGCCCCGTTCGGGTTGTCCTCTCGGCGCCGACGATCGACACGGTGATGTGCTCCGGTCGAAGTCCCAGCCCCAGGCGTGCCGACTCGGCGCGCAGCTCATCCTGGAATAGCTCGCCCAGGGCGTTCGCCCGCTCCCGGCCCGTCCAGCGGGCGAGCCTGGCGGCACCCAGGTTCCCTCCTATAGTGCCGAAGCCCGTGATGGTCACCTGGGGCAAATCCACGTTGTTCCGCTGCCGCCACGACGCGGCTCTCGCGACCTTTCGCGCGATCTCACGCACGTCCTCGACCTGAGACTCCGGCACGTTCTTGGTCTTGGTGGGGAAGGTGACCCCCACCGGCTCGATCCGGTTCGTCGCGAGATCGGCAAGCGGGACCGGCTGGGCCGGCTCCCCATCCGGCAGTGCCTCGGCGTACATACCGGCACCCAGGACGATTCGGTAGGCATTGTGGAGACCTTGGCGGACAACGGCAGTAGCACCGTAAACCGGACCGCTTCCGCCCGCGTTCCCTGGCCGGGCGAGCGTGACATCTTCCGCCGGCGTCGCGCTCCCGTCGTCCGGGGCCACCAATGATCTGCAAGCCGCGAGCACCACCCTGGCCGTGGGATCGAGGCCGGCCTTCTGGAACAGCGCCCCGCCGAAAATGATTCGAGCCATCTTGGTGCCCTTGCGGATCACGCTGTCGCCGTAGTGCCAGGGCCGGTCGGTCTTCATGGCCAAGGCGAAACCTTCTGGCTTCCCGTGCCCATTCACGAACCACGCCGGGACCCTGATGCCCGCCCACGGCGCGAGGACCGGAACGTAGAGTTTGGTCGTGCCTCCGTCCGCCGGATTGTCGAATTCGCGGAAGTAGTACCGCTGTGCCACCGCGTCGGTGTTTCGCGCGACCAAAAACTGCAGATGCGCGTCAAGCTCGTTCCGGGGGAAGAACTCTCCATGCAAGCCGAGGGTTTTGTTGGTCATGCCGTAGCTGATGTGGTCGTCCACCAGGGGGTCCAGGGGGAACTGCGTCGCGAGGGGCTTCCCTGTCGTGCTCAGGCCACCGTCATCGGAGAGCGCCAACGTGCCCGGCGGGTGGTGGATGGTCCGCGAGTAGCCGCCGAAAGCCAGCGATCGAGCAAATTCTTCAACCCCTCCGGTTTCCCCGTTCAGCGCGGCGAACACCAGCGGCCGGCTCTCAGGATTGCGTTTGCTGCTGTCCAGCGCCTTGCGCAGGCCAGGATCGTTCCGGACAATCCAGCCGAGTTCCGCCGGAGTGAGTTCCAGGGGCACCCCGTCCTGCCGGACAGCCCTGGCGCCGCGGAACACGAACATCGGCAACGTGCCGCGCTTCCAGGGCGATTTCACCACATCGGAAGGGGTACCGGCCGAGTAGGTCTTCAGGCGGTCGGCCGTGGCGTTCTTCACCCAGGCCTCAGCCCGGGCGAAGTCGGCTTCGTCTCCGGGATACCGCACGAACAGCGCCACCGGCTCACCGTTCTTGTTCCGCAACAGATCGGTCCGCACATCACCGGCACGCAGCACGGACACCTTCACGAACCCGGCCCGATCACCCAAGACGATCCCGCCGGCTTCGATCCTCGCTGCACCGGACGGCGCGTAAACATCGGTGTAGAACTGTCGCGCCCGCAAGGCCCCGGCGAAATCAAAACCCAGCTGCCCGAAATTCACCCTGGCTCCGCCGTTACGTGCCACCAGCAGCACCGGCCGACCCGGATCACTCTCGAGTTGCCGCTTGAAAGCAGGATCGGCGAGCAACATCTCACCCAGCTCCTTGCCACCGAACTCGAGCACAGCACCCGCCCGCATGCCGATCCGGGCGAATGTGCCGTCCGGGGAATCCACCGAGACGATCAAGGGCTTCTTAGACCCCCACCGCCCGGCCAGATCAGCGATGCCGTTCCTGACCGCGTCGAGGAATTCCGTCAGCACCGCAGTCTCGTCCGCGGGTTCACGAGCGCCACCGGGGACAGGGAATCCGAAAACGTCGTCCGACGACACATGCACCAGCTCCGCCAACGTCGGCGGAGGCCCCTCGACGAATTCGGCGCCTCGCGGCACGTTCAGCATCGCTTCGTCGTCGACGCTGTACATGCCGGTGTAACTGTAGGTCTGCCAGGGCCCGGTCAGTGCGCGCAGCTTCGTCAGCAACCGTTCGGTCTCTTCACCTGTCGCAGCTCCCACCCCCCTGCCGGTCTTGGTGAGCACCAGCAAGGGCGGCCGGGCACTGCCGGCGGTCAACGTCTGGAACATGCGGGAATTCGCCATCAGCTGCGCGGTCACCTCAGGGGGGAGGCTCATGACGGTCCCGTCGGTCAGGGGTACCTCGAATTTGCCTCCGGCGCTGTCCAAACGAAGCACGAGAGGGCGCCTCCGCGCACCATCCGTGGCAGCGGCCCACACCTGGGTGGACAATTCTCTCTGCCCGACGCCAGCCGCGTTGGCCGAGATCTCGACCACAGCCCGCAGGCTGTGGTCGGTTGTGCTCTTCAGCCTGGCCGCAAAGTCGGTGCTGGACGCGAAACCCATGCCGAACCGCCGTCCGTCTGCGTTCTCGAACGACACCCACCGCACATCGTCCGGCCGGATCTTCGATACGAGCCCGAAGAAACCTGTCCCCAAGACAGCTCGCCCGGCGGCGTTCAATTCCAGCGGGCCGGTCGCGGCAATCACCGCGCGATACGGCCCGTCGCCTCGGAGAGCCTCGGCGAACTCCTTCGCCGCCGCAACGGTCGGGGCCGGATGCTCGGGATCCGCGCCGACCAGGATCACCGGCACCGAGGGGTCGCCGGCGGCCTGCTGCTGGAACTTCAGCGAGTTACGGACATGGCGGGCCAGGGTGACACCGTCGATCGGCACGCCGCCGACCAGGAACTTGCCGTTCCGGCCGGTGACGTAGACGTAGAAGGGCTTCGCCAGGTTGCCGCGTTTGCCCAGGCCGGCGTGCAGACGTTCCCACTTCGACCGCTCCGGGGAGGGACCCGCGTCGAAGCTGACACCGCCGGCCGAGACCGCGGTCGGTTCGTACGAAGACCCCTTCGGGACAGCGTCCAAGGTCACATCGACGGTGACCGGCCCGGGCATTCCCGGACCGATCACGATCTCCGGCGTCGGCTGACCCGGGTCTTCACCCAGCTCCGCCCGCAACAGGTCCGCGACTACCCCCGCGTCCCGCGGGCTACCGGAGATGTCAACACGCACACCCAGACCATCAAGCCGCTGGAACACGGTAGCGGCACGCAAAGCCCTCGCCAGCGTCCGAAGGTCGGTCCGGTCGGCCGATCCGGCCAGTCGCGGCAGCTCTGAGTCCACGGTGAAAGCCCGCTGGCCGACGAGTTCCGCCTCCGTGGCGTCCCGCGACACTTCGTCCAGGACGATTGAGTCTTCGCTGGCGGTCTCGTCATCCGGTCCGACGTCGGCGATACCGGTGTCTGGGGCGAAGACCACAGCCCCTTCCGCCGGTTCGGCGCCATCAGGCAACGGCCGCACCGTCCCGTCCGGCTGGACCTCCACCCGAGTATCGAAACCATCGACAGCACCCCTGAAACCGGCTTCGCGAAGCAACCTGGCCAGCGCGACCAGCCGGTTGCCATACTGCGGACTGCTCGCCCGGCAACTGAGGAACACCAAAGACGACCGCTGGCGCCGATCCACATCGCCCAGCGATTCGAGACTCGAAAGCAGCGGCACCAGCGTACGCTCGTGGATCGACAAACTCGAAAGCAGCAGCACCACCGTACGCTCGTCGATCGACACGATCCGCCCGCTCCTGGTACGAACCGAGAAACCATTCTCCCCATGGTGAAGCGCGACAACGAACCCGTCTCCCTCCACAGGACGATTCTCAAACGCCTCAACCAGCACCTCACGTTCCCTGTCGGTATGAGGAAACCCCATACCCACCACCACACCAGAACGCGAACGCAACAGGACGAAATCCACTTCGGACGGATCTACCGCGGCCTTGTACGGAGCCAGCAAGGCGAATGCCTTGTCGAGCGCGGAAACGGCGGCTCTCGTCGTAGCCTCGATGAGCGGCCGGCTGGCTTCCTCCCCGAGATCGTGACGTTGCATGGCGACGTCGATCCTGCCGTTCGGCCCCGTTTTTGTTGTCCGCTCGGCGCCGACGATCGACACGGTGATGTGTTCCGGCCGAAGTCCCAGACCCAGACGAGCCGACTCAGCGCGCAGCTCATCTCGGAATATCCAGCCCAGGGCGTTCGCCCGCTCCTGTCCCGTCCTGTGGGCAGCTATGGCGGAACGCATCCCTATCCTGCCGAAGCCCGTGATGGTCACCTGGGGCAAATCCACATTGTTCCGCAGTCGCCACGACGCGGCTCTCGCGACCTTCCGCGCGATCTCACGCACGTCCTCGACCTGAGACTCCGGCACGTTCTTGGTCTTGGTGGGGAAGGTGACCCCCACCGGCTCGATCCGGTTCGTCGCGAGATCGGCAAGCGGGACCGGCTGGGCCGGCTCCCCATCCAGCAGTGCCTCGGTGTACATACCGTCATCACTGACGATTCGGGCGCCATCGTTGCGACCGAAGCTGACAACGCCCGTAGCACCGTAAACCTGACCGCTTCCGTCCGCGTTCCCTGGCCGGGCGAGCTTGACACCTTCCGCCGGCGTCGCGCTCCCGTCGTCCGGGGCCACCGTTGATTCGCAAGCCCCGAGCACCACCCTGACCGTGGGATCGAGACCGGCCTTCTGGAACAGCGCCCCGCCGAAAATGATTCGAGCCATCTTGGCGCCCTTGCGCATCACGCTGTCGCCGTAGTGCCAGGGCCGGTCGGTCTTCATGGCCAAGGCGAAACCTTCCGGACTCCCGTGCCCATTCACGAACCACGCCGGGACCCTGAGGTCCGCCCACGGCGCGAGGACCGGGACGTAGCGTTTGGTCCTGCCTCCGTCCGCCGGATTGTCGAATTCGCGGAAGTAGTACCACTGTCCTACCGCGGAGGTGTTTCGCGCGGTCCGAAAATTCTTATGCGCGTCAATCTCGTTCCTGGGGAAGAACTCTCCATGCAAGCCGAGAGTTTTGTTGGTCAGGCCGTATCTGATGTGGTCTTCCACCAGGGGGTCCAGGGGGAGCTGCGTCGCGAGTGGCTTCCCTGTCGTGCTCAGTCCACCGTCATCGGACAGCGCCAGCGTGCCCGGCGGATAGTAGATGGTCCGCG
Source organism: Amycolatopsis speibonae (assembly GCF_042647925.1). Taxonomy (NCBI): domain Bacteria; kingdom Bacillati; phylum Actinomycetota; class Actinomycetes; order Pseudonocardiales; family Pseudonocardiaceae; genus Amycolatopsis; species Amycolatopsis speibonae. The sequence goes on along the minus strand of NZ_JBHRWK010000164.1, from coordinate 11,875 downwards.
ACAAGCCGCCGTCAGCCAGCGATTGCGCGATTTCCTCAACCCCTCTGGTTTCCCCGTTCAGCGCGGCGAACACCAGCGGCCGGCTCTCAGGATCGTGCTTGCTTCTGTCCAGTGCCTTGCGCAGGCCAGGATCGTTCCGGACAATCCAGCCGAGTTCCGCCGGAGTGAGTTCCAGGGGCACCCCGTCCTGCCGGACAGCCCAGGAAGTACGTGGGGCCACTGGGATACCCCAGGAAGTACGTGGGGCCACCCTGGCGCCGTGGAACACGAACATCGGCATCGTGCCGTCCCTCCAGGGCGATTCCACCGCATCGGAAGAGGTACCGGCCGAGTAGGTCCTCAGGCGGTCGGCCGTGGCGTTCTCCACCCAGGCCTTAGCCCGCTCGAAGTCGGCTTCGTCTCCGGGATACCGCACGAACAACGCCACCGGCTCGCCGTTCTTGTTCCGCAACAGATCGGTCCGCAGGTCACCGGCACGCAGCACGGACACCTTCACGAACTCGGCCCGATCGTCCATGGCGATCCGGCCAGGCTCGATCCCCGCTTCACCGGACGGCGCATAAACATCGGTGTAGACTTGTTGCGCCCGCAAGGCCCCGGCGAAATCAAAACCCAGCTGCCCGAAATTCACCCTGGCTCCACCGTTACGTGCCACCAGCAGCACCGGCCGACCCGGATCACTCTCGAGTTTCCCCCGGAAAACAGGATCGGCGAGCAACATCTCACCCAGCTCCTTGCCACCGAACTCGAGCACAGCACCACTCCGCATGCCGATCCGGGCGAATGTGCCGTCCGGGGAATCCACCGAGACGATCAAGGGCTTCTTAGACCCCCACCGCCCGGCCAGATCAGCGATGCCGTTCCTGACCGCGTCGAGGAATTCCGTCAGCACCGCAGTCTCGTCCGCAAGCTCACGAGTGCCACCAGGGACAGGGAATCCGAAAACGTCGTCCGACGACACATGCACCAGCTCCGCCAACGCCGGCGGGGGCCCCTCAACGAATTCGGCGGCTCGCCGCACCTTCAGCATCCCGTGGTAGTTGAAGTCGTACCTGCCGGTGTAACTGTAGGTCTGCCAGTACCCTGTCAGTGCATACAGCTCCGCCAGCAACCGTTTGGTCACTTCACTCTTCGCCCTGCCGGTACTGGTGAGCACCAGCAAGGGCGGCCGGGTACCGCCGACGGTCAACGTCTGGAACCTGCGGGAATTCGCCATCCGCCACGCGGTCTCCTCAGGGGTGAGGGGCTCGACGGTCCCGTCGTCCAGGGGTACCAGGAAGTTGACTCCGTCGCTGTCCAAAGCAAGCACGAGGGGGGGCCTCCGCGCACCATCCGTGGCAGCGGCCCACGCCTGGGTGGACGATTCTTCCTGCTCGGAGCCGTCGGCGTTGACCGAGGTCTCGATCACGGCCCGCAGGCTGTGGTCGGACGCCCTCTGCAGACGGGCCGCATGGTTGCGGCCGGACGCGAAACCCATGCCGAACCGCCGTCCGTCCGCGTTCTCGAACGACACCCACCGCACATCGTCCGGCCGGATCTCCGATACACGCACGTAGGAACCTGAGTTCCCCACGACAGCTCGCCCGGCGGCGTTCAATTCCAGCGGGCCGGTCACGGCAATCACCGCGCGATACGGCCCGTCGCCGCGGAGAGCCTCGGCGAACTCCCTCGCTACCGCAACGGTCGGGGCCGGATGCTCGGGATCCGCGCCGACCAGGACCACCGGCACCGAAGGGTCGCCGGCGGCGTACTGCTGGAACGTCGGCGAGTTACGGACATGGCGGGCCAGGGTGACACCGTCGATCAGCACGCCGCCGACCAGGAACTTGCCGTTCCGGCCGGTGACGTATACGAAGAAGGGATTCGCCAGGTTGCCGCGTTTGCCCAGGCCAGCGTGCAGACTTTCCCACGTTGACCGCTCCGAGGTGGAACCTGCATCGAAGCTGACACCGCCGGCCGAGACCGCGGTCGGTTCATACGAAGACCCCTTCGGAACATCGTCCAAGGTCACATCGACGGTGACCGGCCCGGGCATTCCCGGACCGATCACGATCTCCGGCATCGGCTGACCCGGGTCTCCACCCAGCTCCGTCCGCACCAGGTCCGCGACTACCCCCGCGTCCCGCGGGCTACCGGAGATGTCAACACGCACACCCAGACCATCAAGCCGCTGGAACACGGTGGCGGCACGCACAGCCCTCGCCAGCGTCCGAAGGTCGGTCCGGTCGGCCGATCCGGCCAGTCGCGACAGCCCTGAATCCACAGTGAAAACCCGCTGGCCGACAAGCTCCGCCTCCGCGGCGTCCCGCGACACGCCGGCGACACCGGTGCCTGGGGCGAAGACCACAGCCCCTTCCGCCGGTTCAGCGCCATCAGGCAACGGCCGCACCGTCCCATCCGACCGGACCTCCACCCGGGTGTCGAAGCCATCGACAGCGCCCCTGAAACCGGCTTCGCGAAGCAACCTGGCCAGCGCGACCAGCCGGTTGCCATACCGCGGACTGCTCGCCCGGCAACTGAGGAACACCAAAGACGACCCCTGGCGCCCACCCACCCCACCCGGCACATCAAGACTCGACAGCAAACGCACCACCGCGCGCTCATCGATCGACACAACCTGCCCGCTCCCGGTACGGACCGAGAAACCATTCTCCCCATGATGAAGCGCGACAGCGAACTCACCTTCCACCACAGGACGATTCTCGAACGCCTCAACCAGCACCTCACGTTCCCTCTGGCTATGCGGGAACCCCACACCCACCACCGCACCGGAACGCGAACGCAACGGAACGAAGTCCACATCGGACAGATCAAGATTTTCTACCGGAACAGGCTCAGGTCGCGACGCGGCCGACACCCCGGATACCGGAGCGACCGGTTTCGTCTCGGCGTAGGACCTCGCGACGGTGAACATGTTCCGCAGCGCGTGGTGAGCGTCATCCAGGATGACGTGTCCCCGGGCCGCGGCTCCCAGGCGGTCGTTCAGCATCCTGTCGTCGAGGAGCGCGATCATCTGGGCGCGCCAGGCCGCTCCGGGCCGTTCCCCCTCAAGGTGAGCGTGGTAGGCGAGTGCGCTCAAGACGATGTCGTGCAACGGGAACCGGCGCGCGAGTTCGTCCGGTGTCAAGCCGGCAGGCGGCATGACGTGGTGCAGCATGCGTGTCCGCAACGCGACGATCTCGTTTCTCGGGATCTCCGCGAGCAGGTTCGCCAACTGCTCCACCTGCTGCGTCAACGACGCCTGCGAAGCCTCGTCGAACTGCGCGAACTCCGCGAGACTGTCCTCGTAGGCCGGCGGCTCCTCGACCACAAAAGACTCGCGGTAGGCCAGCACGCCGTCCGAGTGCTGCGCGCTGCCCGAACCCTGCGTTTCGTCATAGATCGGCAGATCCGCTTCCCGCAGATCCTCACTGTAGAAACCACGGCCCGGCTCGGGGAACTGGCCGAACGGGATTTCCGGCGCCGCGGCCCGCAAGTGCCGGCTGCTCAGCCGGACGGCTTCGGCCGCCTGCCGGATGTCGCCCATTTCGGCCCAGGCGTAGGTCGGGTGCTCACCGTGGACGAGCAGGTCGGTCAGCATCGTCGTGATGGCTTCGTGGAACGCCTGCCTGATCCGTTCCGGCACACCTCCGGGCACCGTCGGCGGCAATGTACCGAGCAGATCTTCCGCTTCCTGCCGGCGCAACTGCTCCCGCCACCACAACTGTTCCTGCCAGCGCCGACGCTCTTCCGCGGATTGTTCGATCTCCCGGTCCTGCTGCTCTTCCGGGGCCGGGGGTTCGTCGCGCCGTCGTTCTTCCAGACGTGTTCGTGCCCGGCCGACCCGCTCTTGGAACCACGCCAGCTCCGTTTCGGCCCACGCGGCGAGGTCGTCGAACGCCCGCAACCGCTCGAACCCTGCTCGAAGTTCCGGGGCCAGGCGTTCGGCATCCGAACCTCGCGACAACGCCAGAGCCACCGAGTCGGTCATCGACTGCCACAACCGTTGCTGCTCAGCGGCACTAGGGCCATACCCAGCCCGGGGAGGGGTCCGTTCGCCGAGCAGAGCCGCCGCCTTCTCCCGGAACGGCGCCGTCCCCGCAGTCACCTGCCGGGCCTCGGCGAGCAGCCGCGACTCGAACTCGGCCACCGCCTCGGACAACCGTCCCGGCTCGGGGGCGAGCCCGGCTTCCGGAACCAGGTCGCCCGCCCACTCGATCGGCCCCTGAGCGTCGGCCACGTACCGCCCGTCGGCCTGGCGCTCGAGGTGTTCGTCGGCCGGCATGGGGGAAGTCGATGAAGACTGCTCGATCACCGGCACGGAAGCGGGGGCGGGGCGGGAGGACTGCAATCGGGCCAGCGCGAGCGGCACGCCGGCGTAATGCGTGCGGACGCTCGGCAGCTCCCGCAACGACTCGGCGCTCTGCCGCAGCTGCGCCACACCCGGATCGTCCCAAGCCGCGCGCGGAGAGACGCCCGCCGAGACCAGGTCGGTCAGCAGGGTGGCGAGGCCGTCGTGGATGAGTTGCCGAGCGGCGGTGTCCGCATCGGTTGCCGCACGGGGCAAACTGCCGATCAAGGACTCGACCACCTGGCGGGCGGACTCCACCGTCCGCGCCGCGGTCCGCTCGCGCTGCCGCACCCTCTCCGCGGCGGCCTCGACCCGTTCTTCCCACCGCGACCACACACGCTCGGCTGCCGACCGGCTTTCGGCAGGCGCCGGTCCGGCCGGCTGCTCGCCGGACGCGGTCCGATCGGCACCGCCCGCCGGTCGAATGTGTCCCTGGATCTCGCTCGCGGTCCGGGTGTAATACGTGGCTTCCGCCGGACCGCGCAACGCCTCCAGATCCTCGCGGAAGGCCGTGACGTCATCATCCTCCCAAGCGTCCGCACGACTCGCGCCATCGGAGATCAGATCCGTCACCATCGAGATGAGACCGTCGTGCAGAGTCTGGCGTGTCCCCGCGTCCGCTCCAGCCGGCCCCGACGGCAACTCACCCGCCCACTCCGCAGCTTGGGCCTGCGCCTGCCTGACCGGCACCGCCGATGGCAGCAACCCCATTTCCCGATCGTCGAGCCGGCCGTCGGCCCCCAGGATCGACGCCGCCCAGATCTCCAACGTCCGTTCACCAAGATCATCCACAATGGACGATTCGTCGTCGTTCATCCAGGACGCGGCCTCCCGCACCCGTTCCGTCGAGGAGGTGTCCGCGAACGTGGCGTCGTCGAACTGCTCGCCGAACTCCGGCGTCCGCTGAACGGCGGACTCTGCCAGCTCGGCCTCCAAAGCCGCGATTTCATCGAACGGGGGCCGCATGTAGTGCCACCGGTGGCCCGGCCCCCGCAGCGACTCCGCGGCCCCGCGAACCTGTGCCACAGTGGGGTTTTGCCAAGCAGCCTGGAACGAGACCCCGTCCATGAGCACATCGGTCAGGAGTGCCACAAGGCCTTCGTGGAGGAACCGGCGAGCACGCTCATCGGCCCCCGGATCCGCGTCAGGCAACGCACGCACCAACCGCTCCGCCTGCCCGCGAACCCGCTCCACGTCATCCGGTGCATGGGCGGCACGCACTTCTAACCGCTCTTGAGCCTCCGTGATGCGCGCGGACCACGTCCGCATCGCGTCCCGGGCGTCGGCTGCCAGCGAATTCTCTGCGGTATCAGAGAACACGCTGGAATCGGACGCGTCCGCCTCAGGCACAACCTGCGCGGCAGCGGGCAGCGCCGGGCCGAGAATCTGCATCGCCGTCAGCGTGTAGTGCGTCTCTCCCACCGGACCACGCAACGCCTCCAAATCACCGCGCAACCGCGCCACATCCGGTGTGTGCCAGGCCAAACGTCGCTCAACACCACCCGCGATCAAATCGGACAGCATCGACACGAGACCGTCGTGCAGAAGCTGACGTGCTTCTCCGTCTGCGCCGACGACCGCCGACGGCAACTCCCGCGCCAATTCCTTGGCCTCCGCCCTGGCCCGCTCGGCCAGCGCCGCAGAATCCGGTGGCCCCTCCTCCAGGTCCTCGATCCGCGCCGAGGCCGCCAAAATCGGCGTCAACCACTCCTGCAGCACCGACTCGGCGCGAGCACCCAGATCCAGACCCGTACCGTCCGCGACTTCGCCGCCCGCAACCTCGGCATCCATGGCAGGAAGAGCCGGTCCGAGAATCCGCGCCGCCGTCAGCGTGTAATGCGCCTCTCCCACCGGACCACGCAACGCCTCCAACTCATCACGCAGCCGCGCCACATCGGCGTCCTCCCAAGCCGCTTCGGGAGCCACCCCCTCCGCGATCAGATCGGTCACCATGGACGTCAGACCATCGTGCAGGAATTGAAGCGTGTCCCCGTCCGCGGCGGAAAGCACGGAGGGTCGCTCACGCACCAGTCCCTCGGCCGCCGCACGCGCCGACGCGATCGGTACCGCGGACGGCAGCGAACCGTCGCCCCGCTCCACGACCCGACCGGACGCCTCCAGCAGCACCTCCGACCAGACCGCAAGGGCGACATCGGCCAGGTCGGCTTCGTCGTTCGCCACCGACTCCTCCCGCTCACTACCCGCGTCGGGCAGGGCGTCATCGCTGGAAGGGATCACGAATCCGTGGCCCACCGCCGCGCCGGAATGCGAATGCAACGGCATGACGTCTGCCTCGGACAGGCCGATCTCGGGGTAAGGCCCTCGTGAAGACGGCACGACGGAGCGTCCCATGACCTGCCCGTCCTCGGAGGGCGTGCCGGGCGAGGACATTTCGTTCTCGGGCGCGAAGTCGATCACCACCTGCGGAAGGCTCTCCGAGTCTTCCGCGACCTCCTGGACGGTTTCGGGCAGATGCGCGTGCGCTTCGTCGAAGAGAGACCGCCAGTTCGCGAAAGTGTCGAGTGACGAGTCGTACGTCGGGAAGAAATTGCCGATCTGCCCGCCGGACGAGCGGCGGGCGGGTACCTGGAGAAGACCGTCGTTGGCAGCCTCGCCCGCCGTGCTGCGCAAGTCAACGGGCGAAACATCGCCGATCGACGAAGCGACGCCCGTCAGGCTGCGCCCCCGAGCAGGACCGGTGGTCGAAGCGTCTGCCTGGTCAGCGTCAGCCCCCTCCGGCTCCGGCACCACGGACGCGTCATCGTCGGTGAGAGAGGGGAAGAGCTTCGCGCTCGCACGAGCGCCCCCCAGGTCCGCCCACTTGACGAGCGCCTCCGGAGTGAGCAAAGCAGGGCGGAGGTTCCTCGGATCACTCAGCACGAATACAGGCCGGCCATCCACCGTGGTGGCCTGCAAATGAACCGAGTGATCCGGGATGGACAGCACAGCGCCACCTTGTGCCGCCACCTGCCGCCAGAACGATGTGAGCTCATCTCCCGTTCGCAGAGTCTCGGCGAGCACGAGAGCCGGACTTGTGCCGCCGGTCATCGTGTCCGAGCCGAACGGCGAACCGTCGGCCCCAGGTGCGAGCAGGCCCTGCATCCTGTCCACATAGGACACGTGGTCGACCTGGCCGCGGCGCCGGCTCCACCGGTCCACGATCAGCGGCGAAACCAGCGCCTTGCTCAGCACGCCGTCACGCAGGTGCTTGCGAGTGAGCACCGGCACCCGGTCGACGTTCAGATCCGCGGCGGCGAGTTTCTGCATGGACCGGGCCCAGCGTGCGGTCAGCTCGTGCCATTCCCGCCGCACGGCCCCGTCGGTCTGATCCGCGTTCACCAGACTCAGTGCGCGTTGCTCCAGGGTGGCGAACTCCGCCCTCGCGTCGGCGACCCGCTTCCTGACCATTTCCTCCTGGGTGCGACCGAACGGCCGGTCGGACTTGGATCGGCTCTCGGCGCTCGCCTGAGCGAGGCCGCGTTCGGTGGCGTCCGCTACGGCACCGCCCACCTGCAGCAGGCCCGCGAGGGTCGGCACCCTGCCACGGACGCTCATGTCGATGGCAGCCGGAGCGGATGTGCTGAGGAAGTACTGCTCCTCATGCCCAGTGGCGGCGAACAACGCCTCCGTCATCGCGTCAGGGTTCGTCGACAGCGCCATGAACAACGGATTCGCGGTCACCCTGGTCCGGGCGGTCGTACCGAGGTTCACCAAGCCGAGGATGGCCAGGCGCACCGGCAGATCGGCTTCGGACGGAAGGTCCAGCCCCACCAACGGCGACGTGGACGACGTGAGCGGGTCCACACCGCCGGAGATCTCCGAATTCAGCACTTCCAGCAGATACGCAAGCCGGGCGGGCGTCACCGGCTGAACGGCCCGCCGGTCCACTTCCGAGCCGCCGTGGGAACGCTTCGGACGATGCGACTGTTCCCGAGTGGGTACCAGGGAAGCAGCCAGCAAGGCTTCGTTGACGAAAGTGCGGACGCGGGACCTGGCGGATTCGGACAGCGCGGCAAGGGAACGGTCGAGCGCGATCAACCGCTCCCTGGTGTTCTCGGCCAGGGAGTAGTGCTCCAATTTGCCCTGACCGGCCATCGCGGTGAACTCGGCGATCTTGCGCAGCAATTCGGAGCGAGGCAACTCCAGTCCTGGCAGTCCATGGACGACCCGGTCGTAGCCGGTGACGGCTTGGCGCTCAGGGCTGCTCGGAGCATCGTCGAAGACGGCCTCGACAGTGGCTCGGTGCCTGTCCAGCGGAGACTGTAACCTCGGCCCGGCGGCTTTGGGTTCGACACTCGCGGGTGACCTCGTCTCCGACTCGGCAACACCGTCCGGAACCGACCTGCCGTCGATCGCGGCGAGCACGTCCGCGGTGAACATTGTCGCGTCCTGAACGATTTCCGGCAGCACGCTCTCACGGCCGAGTCTGACCACGTCCCGAGAGGGTGGGTCCTCTCCGGGAACACGGATCTCACCATCCCGATGGATCTCCACCGGACCGGTCGGACCCGACACGGCACCCCGATAACCCCGGTCCCGCGCCAACCTCCCCAACCGACCTGACAAATCACCCGACAACGGATCAGCAACCCGGCAACTCACCGCCACCAAATCACCACCCCGCCACCCACGACCACCCGGCAACTCACTACTGGTCAACAACCGATACACACCGAACTCATCCAGCCGAACCCGCACACCATCCGACCTACGCCGAACCCAGAAACCACCATCACCGCCATGCCCCACCACCGCATACGCCCCCGCCGCCCCCGCACCCCGAACAAACGCCGCCTGCACGACCTCGGCCTCATCCGCCGACCACGGGAAGAACACACCCACCACACCACCAACGGCATCCCTCAACGCCACAAAATCCACATCCGGCAAATCAACCGAATCACCCCTCACCACATCCGACAACAACACCGGATCCCCCACCGGCACCGCCCCGGAAACACCCGTGAAATCCCCGGAATACTTGGGATCAAAACCCATTTCCTCAACCGAATCACCACGATCCGAACTGGTCAGCTCATCCGGCCGGCTCAATTCAGGCTGAGCAGCCAACCTCGCCTGCCCATCCCCATCGTCCGCCGAATCCCCCGGCCGCTGCTGCGGCCTCGCCGGACCACCACTGGCAAGCCCGTCGGGCCCGCGGCCCTCCGCTGCCCCCGCGGGAGGATGCGGTTCCAGTTTCCCCGCAGCCCCCGCTCGCTCCCCAGCCGACCGCGCTCCATCCGAACCACGCCCAGCAGACGACGTGTCGGGAAGAGAGCGGCCCCGCTCCAGTGGCAAGTTCGACCTCGATGACTCGACGTCAGCAGGACGTGGACCAGCATCAGTCCGTAGCGGTGCGGCAGGCTGCTCAGACGGTTTCGCACGGGCCTCACCACCCACCTGAGGAAGCCCCGGTGACGGCGGCTGCTGAGCAGGCGACGGAGCGGAAATCGGACTCGACGGCGGAGTAACCGGCGACGTCAACGACGCACCCGACGACTCGGACGGCACCTGCTGAACAGACGACGCAGCAGAAGACGGACTCGACGGCGGCGTCAACGGCGCCCCCGACGACGACAAACCAGACGACACCCCCGACCCCGGACCAACCGGCGGCGTCAGCGGCGCGCCGGGCGTCGACTTGGACGGCGGCTGCTGAGCGGGCGGCGCGGTGGAGGTCGGACTCGACGGTGTCTGCGGGGCAGGCGACGTGGTGGATGTCAGGTGGGACGGTGGAGCAGCCTGCGCCACCGATGTGGCGCCGGCCTGGGTGGATCCCGGCGGCGGCGTGGACGACGGTCCCGGCGTAGCTGTCGACGGCGTTTGGGTGGGCGGTGCCGCGGAGATCGGGTTCGTGGGTGGTGTGGCCGGTGTCCCTGGTGGGGTGGTGGAGGAAGTCGTGACAGGCAGCGGGGGGCGCGAGACCGGTTCGGCTCCGGCGAGCGGGCGTGCCGTCGGCACCTTCTGCTCACCACCCGGCGTACCAGACTGGCCATTGACCGAAGGCTGCTGCGGGTTGTCACCACGCAAAAACTGCTGCGCCTGCGTAGACCCGCCATACGGCGCACTGCTACTACCCGAAGCCGGAGCGCCACTCACCACCGGAACCGACGGCCCGGCACCAGACCCCCTACCACCACTCGACGGAGCGGCATTCGACGACGGTGCACCATTCGGGGACGGGGCCGCATTGGCCGCGGCAGCGGTCGGGGACGGGGCCGCGTTCGCCGCGGGTGACACGGGGTCGGCTTTCAGGGCTCCGCTGCCCGGGCCCGACGACGTGACCACGCCACCACCATCGACACCCGAACCGCCGGCCGCTTCCGACCGGCCCGCACCGCCGCCCAGCCCCCCTTCCCTGGCCGCGGGCTCAGTGAACAACCGGCCGAGCGGTGCGCCGGCACTGTCCGCGACCGAAACCTGCCCACCGACCGGAACCTGCCCACCGCCAAGAGCCTGCCCACCGACCGGAACCTGACCCCCGGTGCCGGCAACCTGAGACCCCCGAAAATCGGTGGAG
>NZ_JBHRWK010000164.1:0-926 GCF_042647925.1 Amycolatopsis speibonae | reverse complement strand
AGCCCCCGACCGGCCGTCCTCTCGGCGACAGACGGTTTCTCCGCGTACGCAGGTGGCATCTCCGATGACGTCCGTGGCACCTCCGGCACCCCGGGGGGCTTCTCGCCCGGCGACGAACCGGATTCACCCCGGTCCGCCGGCGGCGCGTCGGCGTCACCACCGGGAAAACTCAGATCGACACTCTTGACCTTCGTCGCCCCGCCACCGACACCGCTACCACCCGGCTTCGCCGAACCACCGAACGAACCCAGTGCCCCCAAAATCCCGCCCCAGAAAGCATCAGGACTGTCGACCGCGATATTGACAATCGGATTACTCCACGCGACCGCCGCTATCTGCGCAACCGCGTATCCCCCCTGCCCGACCCCTACCAGCCAACCCGGAACCTCTTTACCGAACTGCTTCGCCGCATCCCTCGCCCCCATCACCGCGACCCTCGCCACACTGTGTGTCAGCCCCGCCGCGCCACCCCCGATCGCACCCCCGATCGCCGACTTCCCCAACGACTCCGCATCAAAATCGTCCTTATCCCGCAGGCCCTTCGCCATCTGCGCACCCTGTGTGACCCCGTCCACCACTACCATCAGCCCCGCGCCCATCGCCGCGAACTGCGCCATGTCGATCACCGCGGTCCCCGCGGCCTTCGCCACCTGCGCCCCGGTGATCGACGCGATCTTCCGCACCAGCGCCTGCCAGATCATCCGAATCGTCACCTGCGCCGCCAGCTCCACCGCCGCGGCCATCCACGCGAAGATGATCGACGCCAACAACTCAATAACCGAAGCCAAAGCAAGAAGCGCGAACATGATCATCATGATCTGCGACTTCTCGACATTCGCCGCAGTCGATTTCGCCATCTTCGCAAAAGCCTCAGCCGCATCCCGTAAATCATCGATAGACGGAATCAGTCTCCCCGAGAACCAGTC
>NZ_JBHRWK010000163.1:16410-77853 GCF_042647925.1 Amycolatopsis speibonae | reverse complement strand
CGCGTCCTCTTCGAGATCCAACACACCTTGAAGTCGATCACGCGGTGGCCGTCCTCATACCCACGACACGCCGCCACATCACACACTGCTGCTGCCGTACTAGGTACAGGAAGGGGGCCTTCATGTACCTAGGCACCGTTGCCGCATAAGGATCTTCGAACGACCCGACGAAAGTCGGCAGCACCGCTTCGGCGGATGACTTTGCGCGAACCGTGCGCTATACAGAGACCCTATTGCGTATTCATGCGCGAAAGGTGTCTTGAATGAGCAGAGTTGCGCAATCCCTGAGTAGTTTGGCCGCAGTGGCCCTTCTCGGGCTTTCCCCGGTCGCCGCCCACGCCGATCCGGCCGCCGCGGCGGCGGGCAAGCTGGGCGATCTGACCGGGATCTCCGCCGAAGGCCCCACGATCACCCTGAATTCGGGAAGCGCCGCGGTCCGCGTCAGCTTCCCGGCCGAAGGCGCCGTCCGCGTCTGGCTGGCGCCGGACGGCAAGTTCACCGACCCGGCCGGGAGCAAGATCGTGCTGCCGCGCACCGGCGAGGTCACGCCGAAGAAGACCGACAAGGGGGACTACTGGGCGGTTTCCACGGCCAAGGCGACGTTGCGTGCGTACAAGCACCCGATGCGGCTCGCGCTGTACGACGGCGCGGACCGCAAACGGCTCTGGGAGGAATCGGCGCCGCTGTCCTGGACCGACAAAGCGACCACGCAGACCCTGGCACGGACGGCGACCGAGCAGTTCGTCGGCGGAGGCGAGCAGAACGGCCGCTTCAGCCACCGTGACCAGACGATCCGGATCTTCGCCGACTACAACTGGAACGACGGCGGGGCACCGAATTCGCAGCCGTTCTACGCTTCCACGGCGGGATACGGCGTGCTGCGCAACACCTTCGCGCAAGGCAGTTACGCCTTCACCGAGCCGGTGCGCACCACCCACGACGAGCGCCGCTTCGACGCGACGTACGTGGTCGGCAACGGGCTCAAGGACGTCATCACCGGCTACACCGATCTGGTCGGAAAGCCGTTCCTGCCCCCGCTCTACGGGCTCGAACACGGTGACGCCGACTGCTACCTGCACAACGCCAACCGCGGCGAACGGCACACGCTGGACGCGGTGAAGGTCGCGGAAGGCTACACCGAGCACGGGATGCCCAACGGCTGGATGCTCGTCAACGACGGCTACGGCTGCGGGTACGAGAACCTCCAGCAGACCGGCGAAGGCCTCCGCAAGAACAACATGCAACTGGGGCTGTGGACCGAGAACGGTGTGCCGAACCAGGTCGAAGAGGTCAAGGCCGGGGTCCGGGTCCGCAAACTCGACGTCGCGTGGGTCGGCCCGGGGTATCAGTTCGCGCTGGACGCGTGCGACACCGCGCACAAGGGCATCGAGGACAACAGCGACGCGCGCGGGTTCGTCTGGACGCCGGTCAGCTGGGCGGGCGCACAGCGCTGCGGCGTGCTGTGGAGCGGCGACCAGGCCGGCTCCTACGACTACATCAAGTGGCAGATCCCGACCTACGCCGGTGCGACGACCTCGGGGATCGCGTACAACACCGGCGACATCGACGGCATCTTCGGCGGCAGCCCGCAGACCTATGTCCGCGACCTGCAGTGGAAGGCGTTCCTGCCGGTTTCGATGACGATGGACGGCTGGGCCGCGTCGGACAAGCAACCGTGGAAGTACGGCGAGCCGTTCACTTCGATCAACCGCAAGTACCTGTTGCTCAAGGAGCGGTTGCTGCCTTACACCTACAGCCATTCGGTGGAGGCGCACCAGACCGGCGTCGGCCAGGTCCGCCCGCTGGCGCTCGAATACCCCGACGACCCCAACGTGTGGAGCGAGAAGGCGAAGTACGAGTTCCTGTCCGGCAAGGACTTCCTCGTCGCGCCGGTGTACGAGAACTCCACCGTCCGCAACGGCATCTACCTGCCGAAGGGCACCTGGGTCGACTACTGGAGCGGCAAGACCTACACCGGACCGACCACTGTGGACGGTTACGACGCGCCGCTCGACACGCTGCCGTTGTTCGTCCGCGCCGGTGCCGTGGTGCCGATGTGGGCCGAGGGCACGAAGTCGTGGCAGACCCGGGACAAGGGCGTGCTCGACCTCGACGTCTACCCGCAGGGCAAGGGCTCGTTCACGCTCACTGAGGACGACGGCGTGACCAGGGCGTACAAGAACGGTGACCAGGCGAAGCAGACGTTCACCGTGGACGCGCCGCAGTCGGGGCTGGGCACGGTGACGGTCGGGATCGGCGCGAGTTCCGGTTCCTACGCCGGAAAGCCCGCGTCACGGAACTACCAGGTGGCCGTCCACTCGGGAAGCAAGCCCGCGATGGTCCTTGCCGGGACGTCGATCCTGCGGCAGTACGGCAGCAAGGCCGAACTGGACGCGGCGCCGTCGGGCTGGTGGTTCGATCCGGCCACCGGCGGGGTCGCGCGGGTCAAGACCGGCAAGGTCGGCGCCGGTGACCGCCAGGACGTCCGGTTGTTCGGCACGAGCGCGGTCGGCGGGATCTTCCCCGAAGACCGCAACGGGTCGGTCGCCCTGTCCGTGCCGGCGGTCGCCGGTCCCGGGCAGACCGCGACGGGCACGCTGAGCTTCACCAACGGCACCCCACTGCCGGTCCGGGACGTCACGTTCTCCCTGCCCGCCAACGGCTTCCGCGTCGAGGTGCCTTCCGGTCCCCGGCTGGTGATGCCCGGCAAGACGGTGCGGGTCCCGGTGAAGGTGACGCCGGACGCGGGGATCAAACCGGACGACTACCAGCTCACCGCGTCGGCGTCGTACAAGGCGCGGCTCGGGGAGAACCGGGTCACCGACTCGGTGACGGTCACGGTCCCGCACGGTTCGCTGGCCGCGGCCTACGGCAACGTCGGCGTCACCGACGCGGCCCACGTCGCGGTGGGGGACATCGACGGCGGCGGCAGCAGTCTCCGAGCCGAAGGTCTCGCCGAAGCCGGTCTCAAACCCGGTGCGGGCTTCACCGCCCTCGGCGCCCAGCTGACCTGGCCGGAAACCGGCACCGGGCAGAAGGACAACGTCCTCGCGTCCGGTCAGACCGTCGCGGTGCGGGGGACGGGCGGCAAGCTGGTGCTGGCGGGAACCGGCACGGGCACGGCGAAGGGCACTGTCGTCGTCCGCTACGCCGACGGCAGCACGAGCCAAGCCGAACTCGGCTTCCCCAACTGGTGCTGCGCCGACCCCGCCCAGTACGGCGCGACGACGGTGGCGACCGTGATGGGCAAGAACACCCGTACCGGGGCGGCCTACCCGACCACGCCGTACCGGGTGTTCGCGAACTCCGTCCCGCTGACCGCGGGGAAGGAGGTCGTCGCGGTGACGCTTCCGTCGAACACCGCGATGCACGTGTTCGCGGCGGGAATCAGTTAGGTAGCCGCTGTCCGTGAAGGACTCCTTGAGGGACCCAGAGTCCCTCAAGGAGTCCTTCACGGACTTGTGTTCACGGCCGAGGCGACGAGTGTCATCGGCCAGCGGGCATCGCCGGTCCGGCGGGCGAGGAAGAAGTCCAGTCGTTCACCGGTGAGCTTGCCGCTTGCCGCGATGCATTCCCGCACAAGGGATCGCGTCTCGTCGTCCGCGAAGTCCGGCCCGTGGTCCCGCTCCCAAAGCTTGAGCGCGTGCAAGGCCGCGCGTTCCGGCAGGTTCGGGATCGTCGCGTACCAGTGGCCGCCCATCCTGCCCGGAGGTGGACCGTCACCCGACGGCGACCGCCTGCCGAGCCGCTTTTCCTTCGCACGCGCGTTCTCGTAGTCGGTGACCTCCGCCCGCCACGCCGCGCGGCTGGCTTCCAACGCCCCCAAAGCACGCAACAGAGCCTTCTCGTGCCGTTGGTAAGGCCCGGCCAATTCCTCGAGAAAGCTCAAGGTCGCCCGGTGGCCGATCGGGTGGTACCGGCTCACGCACGAACACAACGCCGCGACCCGGCGGCCGTGCGCCAGCCTCTGGTCCCGCACCCTGCGCGCTCGCTCACTGAACCCCATCCGCCCAGATTAACCTCGTGAATGGCAGGGACGGTTCTAACCGTCCCTGCCACTCACGACCCCGCATGGGCGGCCCGCGCTCAGGCCGCCACCGGTGTCCAGAGTGCGTCGATGGCGCGCTCGGCCTCGGCCTGGCTGGCGTCGGCCAGCGGGATCAGGTCCGCCATCGCCGGGTTGACCTTCGCCATGGTCAGCTCGGCGGTGACGAACCGCGGTTCGAGGCCGGTCAGCGAAACGCCGTGAGGGATCCACGACTGCGCGTGGTCCCAGCCTTCGCGCGGGGTGCCCGCGCCGTACCCGCCGCCGCGCGAGGCCAGGACGATGAAGTCGCGTCCGCCCAGCAGACCCTGGTTGGTCTCGGGGTCGATCGACAGGCCGGGCGCGATCAGGTGGTCGACCCAGGCCTTGACCGTGCTCGGCGGGCCGAAGTTGTACAGCGGCAGGCCCAGCAGGACCGTGTCCGCCGCCTTGACCTCGTCGACCAGCTCTTTGATGAGCCGCCAGCCCGCGGCCTGCTCCGGCGTGTGCTGCTCCGGCGGCAAGGTCCTGGAGAAGTGGGTCGCCGCGTCCAGATGCGGCAGCGGCTCGGCGCCCAGGTCGCGGTAGGTGACGGTGCCCTCCGGATGCGCGGCGCGCCAGGCCGCGGCGGCCCGTGCGGTGAGACCGCGGCTGGTCGAGTGCTCGCCGGTGATGCTCGAGTCGATGTGCAGCAGATGCGTCATGTCTATTATCTTGCACAGATAGTTTGCGTAACGCAAACCATTGGTGCTGTGGTGGTCATCATGCGGGAACGTACACTTGACGTGTGTCCGAACTCCCGGTCGTGAACCAGCCCCCGCACCGCTGCGGCGCGCTGCTCGACCACGTCACCCGCCGGATCCGGCTGCGCAGCGAGAGCGTCTTGACCCCGCTCGGCCTGCGCCCTCGGCATCTCGTCGCGCTCACCGTGCTGCGCGATCTGGGCGGCTGCTCGCAGCAGGACCTCGCGAAGACGCTGGAGATGGACAGCACGAACGTCGTCGGTCTGCTCAACGACCTCGAGTCCGCGAACCTGATCGAACGCAAGCGGTCCCCGCAGGACCGGCGGCGGCATATCGTCGAACTCACCGACGTCGGAGTCAAACAGCTCGTCAAGGCCGAGTTCGCCCTCGCCGGCGTCGAGGACGAGGTGCTCGTCGCGCTCGACGACGATCAGCGCGAGGCGCTGTACAACCTGCTGTATCAGGCGGCGGGCCACGCCGACGCCGGAGCTTGCGTCGAAGCCGTCCACGACGACAACTGCTAGCGGTAGACCGGTTCTCCCGCACGGGAGCCGCCGAACCTGGGATAATCCCCGGGTGAGAGACGCGAGGAGAAGCCTGACGGCCGCCCTGACTGTTCTCCTGCTCGCCGGCTGCTCGGGCGGCGAACCTCAGCCGCCGCCCGCCAAACCCGCGTACGACCTTCCCGCGCGGGAGGTCCGGCCGGACGAGACCGCGCTGCATCTGCCGACGGCGCTCAACGGCGAGACCGAGTTCTCCCTCATCGGACTGGCCGCCGGACTTCCCAGCCTCACCGGCAGCCACACCGAGTTCGACGCGAAGGGGCAGTTCGTCCGGATCCGGCTGGTGGTGACGGGAAAGGGCGTGTCCGGGATCCTCTTCGACACCCGGCGCCAGCAACTGCTCACCGATTCCGGTGCCGTGATCGCGGTCGACAACCAGGCGATGACGATCAAACGGCAGCCCGACAAGTTCGAGCTCGGGCGTGGCGTGCGGGTCGAGTTCGACCTCTACTTCGATCTCCCCAAGGAAGCGAAACCCTTGGTACTGCGGGCTTTCGGCGGTCCGACGCTGACCGACATGAAGAACGTCACCGGCACCGACATCAAGCTGGGCTGAGTGGCAGGTCGTGTGATCGCCGTCTGATCACGCGAGATCGCCGTTCAATCACGCGAGTTCGGCGTCTGATCACGCGAGTCACGCCTTCGGCCCGGCTGTGAACCCGGCGAGGTGAATGCCCGGGGCGACCGAGACGCCCCCTGACATGAAAGGGGCCCCGCCGCGAAACGCGACGGGGCCCCTTCCCAAAAGGCGTCAGACGCCGAGGTCGCCACCGAGGTAGGCGGCCCGCACCTGCGGGTCGTCCAGCAGCTCGGCACCGGGTGCGCTCTTGACCACTTCACCGGTCTCGAGCACGTACGCGCGGTCGGAGAGCTTCAGCGCCTGCTGCGCGTTCTGCTCCACCAGCAGGACCGTGGTCCCGCGCTTGTTGATCTCGCGGATGATGTCGAAGATCTGCGCGATCAGCTTCGGCGCCAGGCCCATGGACGGCTCGTCGAGCAGCAGCACCTTGGGTTTGGTCATCAGCGCGCGGCCGATGGCGATCATCTGCTGCTCGCCACCGGACATCGTGCCGCCGAACTGGGTCTTGCGTTCGTTCAGCCGCGGGAACAGCTCGTAGACCTCGTCGAGGTCGGCCTTCAGGTCGTCCTTACGGGTGTACGCACCCATCAGGAGGTTTTCCTGCACCGTCATCCCGGGGAACACGCCCCGGCCTTCCGGTGACTGGCCGATCCCGAGTTCGACCCGTTTGTGCCCGGGTGTCTTCGAGATGTCCTTGCCGTCGAAGAGGATCCGGCCGCTGGTCAGCGGACGCAGGCCCGAGATCGTCTTCAGCGTCGTGGTCTTGCCGGCGCCGTTGGCCCCGATGAGCGAAACGATCTCGCCCTCGCCGACCTCGATGCTCATTCCCTTGAGCGCGGCGATCTTCCCGTAGTGGACGTTGATGTCCTGAACCTCAAGAAGCATCTTCCGCCACCCCCAGGTAAGCCTCGATCACCTTCTGGTTGTTCTGCACCTCTTGGGGGAGCCCTTCTGCGATCTTCTGGCCGAAGTCGAGCACGGCGAGACGGTCGGCGATCTGCATGACCAAGCCCATGTCGTGCTCGATGAGCAGCACGGTCCGGCCGTCGTCACGGATCTTGCGGATCAGCTGCTGCAGCGAGTTCTTCTCCGCCGGGTTCATACCGGCGGCGGGCTCGTCGAGCAGCAGCAGCTTCGGGTCGGTCGCGAGCGCACGCGCGATCTCCAGACGGCGCTGGTCGCCGTAGGAGAGGTTCTTCGCGGTGTTGTGCTCGACCCGTCCGATCCCGACGAAGTCCAGCAGATCCCTCGCCAGCTCGCGGCCCCGCTTCTCTTCCTTGCGGTGCACGGGCAGGCCCAGCGTCGCCGAGATCGCGCCGGTCTTGTGGTGCGAGTCCGCACCGACCATCACGTTCTCGAGCGCCGACATGTTGTGGAACAGCCGGATGTTCTGGAACGTGCGGGCGATCCCGGTCTGGTTGATCTTGAACCGCTTCATCCCGCTGACCTTGGCGCCGCCGAAGCGCACCTCGCCCTCGGTCGGCTGGTAGACACCGGTGATCACGTTGAACACGGTGGTCTTGCCCGCGCCGTTCGGACCGATCAGGGCGAAGATCTCACCCTGGTTGATGGTGAGGTTGACTTCCTTCAAGGCCGTGACACCGCCGAAGCGCATCGTCACGTTGTCGAATTCGAGCAGTGCGCTC
Organism: Amycolatopsis speibonae; assembly: GCF_042647925.1. Taxonomy (NCBI): domain Bacteria; kingdom Bacillati; phylum Actinomycetota; class Actinomycetes; order Pseudonocardiales; family Pseudonocardiaceae; genus Amycolatopsis; species Amycolatopsis speibonae. The sequence goes on along the minus strand of NZ_JBHRWK010000163.1, from coordinate 70,297 downwards.
ATTTCGTCACCTCCGCCGAAGCCTCGGAATCCGGACCCGCGACCTCGGCGCCCATCGCACCCATCCCGCCTGTTCCTTCACGTAGTTCCGCCTTGCGCTGCCGCGACGGCAGCAGACCCTCCGGCCGCAGCGCCATCATCAGCACGAGCACACCGCCGAAGATCAGGATGCGGTACTCGGACAGGAAGCGGAAGCGCTCCGGGAGCCAGGCGACCAGGAAGGCACCGAGGACCACACCGGGCAGGTTTCCCGCGCCACCGAGCACGACGGCCGCGAGAATGGTCGCCGACAGGATGAACGGGAAGTTGTTCGGCTCGATGAAGACGGCCTTGCTGGCGTAGACCACACCGGCCATGCCACCGATCATCGCGCCGATGGCGAACGCCAGCAGCTTGAACTTGAACGTCGGGACGCCCATCAGTTCGGCGGCGTCCTCGTCCTCGCGGATCGCCGCCCAGGCCCGGCCGACGCGGCTTCGGTGCAGCCGCACCGAGAACACGATCGCGATCGTGATCGCCGCGAGGATCAGGTAGTAGTACGGCGCCGGGTCGAGCAGGAACTCGATACCGAACATCGTGTCCGGGTGCGGGACGTTGGTGATACCGCGGGCGCCACCGATGGAGTCGGTGTTGGTCGCGGTGATCCGGACGATCTCACCGAAGCCGAGCGTCACGATGGCCAGATAGTCACCGCGCAACCGGAGCGTCGGAGCGCCGAGGATCACCCCGGACATCGCCGCCAGGAAGATGCCGAGCACGAGGCATCCCCAGAAACTCCAGCCGTACTTGGTGCCCATCACGGCGAGCGTGTAGGCGCCGATCGCGAAGAACGCGACGAAACCGAGGTCGAGCATGCCCGCGTGACCGACGACGATGTTGAGGCCGATCGCCAGCAGGATGTAGACCCCGATCGGGAAGATCAGGACGGTGGTCCAGTCCGCGTCCGGAGACATGAACGAACCGATCGCGGGTGCGGGCAGGATCAGCGCACCCACGATCAGGAGAAGGTAAACGCCATAACGCTGCCAATGCGGAGCGTCAGCCCACCAGTCCCGGAGGCCGTCGATGGGGTGGAACCCGGCGCGCGCGGGAGTTCCGTTCTCTGAGGACTTTTCAGCCACTTCTTCGTTGCCCTTCATGCGCGTGCCCGCTGTAGCGATTCACCGAGGATGCCGGTGGGACGGAACATCAGGACCAGCACCAGTACCACGAAGGCGGTGACGTCCTTCCATTGTGAACCGAAGAAGATGGAACTCCAGTTCTCCACCAGGCCGAGCACGATGCCACCGAGTAGAGCGCCGCGCAGGTTGCCGATACCTCCCAGCACGGCCGCGGTGAACGCCTTGATACCGAGGAGGAAGCCGATGCGGTAATCGGTGTTCTCGTACTCCATGACGTACAGCGCGGCGGCGACGCCGGCCATCGCGCCACCGAGCAGGAAGGTGAGGCGCACGATCTTGTCGATGCTGACACCCATCAGCACGGCTGCTTCGGGATCCTGTGCCGTGGCACGGATACCGCGGCCGATGCGGGTGCGGCTGACCAGCTGGTCGAGGGCGATCATCATGATCACGGCGCCGACGACGACGAACACGTGGTCCGTGCGGACCACGCCGTTGCCGATGTGGAACAGCTCCTCGTGCGGGATGAAGCGCGGCGCGTTCTGCTGCACACGGCCGGATTTCCCGGTGATCCATTCGATGATCTCGAGGCCGAACAGCTCCTGCAGGAACAGCGAGGCGCCGATGGCGGAGATCAGGGCGGCCAGGCGGGTCGCGCCCTTCTTGCGGAGCGGCCGGTACGCCACTTGCTCCAGCAGGACCGCCGCGCCGCCGGACACGGCGGCCGAAGCGATGATGATCAGCAGCAGCACGGCGATCATCCCGAACACGCCGAGCGTGATCGGGGCGGTGCCGCCCGCGATGGTGATGAGGACGAACAGGGACGTGACCGTCCCGATCATGAAGATCTCGGAATGTGCGAAGTTGATGAGCCGGAGTACGCCGTAGACCATTGTGTAGCCGAGGGCGATGAGGGCGTAGATGCTTCCGGCGACCAGTCCGCCGATGGTGCTACCGAGGAACTGGGCTTGCAGATCTTGAAGCATGACGTGGATGCCTTACGGGACGGGGCGAGGACTATTTCGCCACATTTACGGGAAGCGGGGGAGCTGTGCCCGCACAGCGCCCCCGCTTCCGTTAGGTGTTCCTACCTGCTCCGTCAGCCGTTGAGCTTGGCTTCGGTCGAGATGCCGAGGTTCTTGAGAACGCCACCGGTGACCTGGTAGACGTTGATCGCGTCCGTCGACGGTTCGCCGTTCTCCTTGAACTTGATCTGCTTCGAGGCACCCTTGAAGTCGATCGTCTTGAGGGCCTCGTTGATCTTCTCCGAGGTGGTGTTGCCCGCCTTGACCGCGTTGATGATGGCGGTCGCCGCGTCGTAGCCCTCGCTCGAGTAGATCGCCGGGTCGACCTTGTACGCGGCCTTGTACTTGGTGCTGAACTCGTCGCTGGAGCCGGGGTCCGGGATGTTGCAGGGGCAGCCGACGACGGCCTTCTCGGCGGCCGCGGCACCCGCACCGCTGACCAGCTGAGCGTCGAGCGAACCGTCACCGGTGGCGAAGGTGGCGGTCACCTGGCTGTCACGCAGCTGCTTGAGCAGACGGCCACCCTGGGCGTAGTAGCCACCGAAGAGGATGATGTCCGGGTTCGAGGCCTTGACCTTCTGCACGGTCGAGGAGTAGTCCGACGCGTCCTTGGCGAACTTGTCGCGCTCGGTCGGGACGTTCTTTTCCTTCAAGGTCTTCTCGAAGTTGTCGGCCAGGCCGACACTGTATTCCTGGTCGTCCGAGATGACGTAGGCCTTCTTGGGCGACTTCGCCGTGATGAGGAAGTTGGCGATGGCCGGGCCCTGGCTGGCGTCGCTCGCGACGACGCGGTGCCAGTACTTCCAGCCGTTCCCGGCCAGGCCCGCGTTCGTCGCCGACGGCGAGACACTCGGGATCTTGTTCTGCTCCAGCTGACCGCCGATGGCCTTCGACTCACCGGAGAAGGCCGGGCCGATCAGCGCGGTGATCTTGTCCTGGCCGACGGCGGTCGCGATCAGCGACGTCGCCTGCTCGGGCTTGCCCTGGCTGTCGTATTCCTTGAGCTCCAGCTTCGTCGCCGGGTTCGTCTTGTTGTACTCGTCGATAGCGAGCTTCGCGCCGTTGCGGGGCGGGATCACGATCCCGGAGTTCTCACCGGTGAGGTCACCCATGAACCCGATCTTCAGCGTGCTGCTGTCACCGCTGCCGGACGAGCTGCTGCCGCCCGCGCAGCCCGCCAGCGCCAGCGACGCAGCCGCCGCGACGGCGAAAACCCGTCCAAAACGCACTCCTGACACCGACTACCTCCCATGACCAACCAGCCGCCGGTAGGCGTTGCCCCCGACACAGGGGCTAGGTTAGGGCAGGAAGATATCCCCCTCCGCCATGATCTGCACAGACGCCCATCACTCTGTGTCCACATCGTGACGGTCGAAACCAGAACGAATTGCACGAAAAGGCGAATGTTGCCTGTTGACAAGTCTTCGCTGGTCACGCTGGGGATTCACCACTACCACGTCGATCATGCTCTTGGGTGAGGATCACGTTTCGGGCGCGTATCTTGCGCTTTTTCACCACCTTCGAGGGCGGCCGTTCGTCGTAGCAATGCTGCCCCAAAGGGCGTCAACCGTGCCCGCCTTCTCTTCCGCCACGACAACCGATGGTTGTCATCGCGGTCCGAACGGCTGTTGGATCCCGGCCCTGACCTCGCGGTTAGCTGTTCCCAGAGCCGGAAACACCGAGAAAGACCCGGGAGAACATGACGATGAGCGTCGAACTGAGCGAAGCGATCGAAGGCGTGGCGGCGGGAGTCCCGTTCGTGGCACTGCCGCCGTCGGACCAAGGGCGTCCGGCACCGCTGGTGCTCACCTGGCATCTGCTGGGCGCGCCGTTCAGCGAGGCGGCGATGGCGGCGGCGCTGCCGATGCGGGAACTGCACGCGTGGCGGGTGCATCTCGGGTTGCCGCTGACCGGGAAGCGGTTCCCCGAAGGCGGTTTCGAGGGCTTCTTCCGCCTCGCGAGCGAGGACAACGTGCTCAACGTCGTCGAGCCGCTGACCAGGCAGGTCGAGGCGGAATTCCCGGCGGCGGTGGCGGAGCTGCGCTCGCGCCTGTCCATTGAGGACGGTCCGGTCGGGCTGGTCGGCGGTTCGCAGGGCGGCGCTGTCGCGCTGCAGATGCTGACCCACGCCGAGATCCCCGTGGCGGCGGCCGCGCTGGTGAACCCGGTGACCCAGCTGGCGCCGGTGATCGCGGCGAACGAGCGGGTCTACGACGTCACTTACCACTGGTCGGACCGGTCCCGCGCGGTCGCGAACGAGTACGACTACGTGCGGCGGGCGGAGGAACTGACCGCGCCGGTGCTGTTCGTCATCGGCGAGGAGGACGACGTCTCGATCACCGAACCGGCCGCGGCGCTGCACAAGGTGCTGGGGGAGGGGCGATCCGAGCTCGTGACGATCCCGGGGATGGCGCACGGGTTCGCCGAGGCTCCGGGGCTCGAACCCGCTCCGCAGACGGAGCACGCGAAGCTGGTCGACGCCGAGCTCACCCGCTGGTTCGCCCGGCACCTAGCTGTCTGAGGTCGTCGTCCGGCAGCCAGGAGCTGTCGGGATCGTAGGTGCACCAACCTTCTTCGTGGCTGGTCCGGCCCGCGAGCGCCAGCAGGCGCCGCAGGGCCGGGCCTTCGCCGCGCCGCCACACGACCGACCACGGGAACAGCGGCGACGGCTCGAAAGGCAGGACTCTCAGGTTGAGGTCCGAGGCGAGGTCCATATCGGCGCCGGCGAGAGTGACCCGCTGCTTCCCGTAGCGGGTCTGTTCCAGAGTGTGCCGGAGGTCGTAACTGACTCCGGAGTCGTCGATCGGGACGTCGAATTCTTTGCATAGGCGTTGCAAATAAGAAAGCCATTCGACCGGGCCGCCCAATTGCGGAATCCAGATGCCGTCCCTCCGGAGATCGGACAGTTTCAGGACAGCATTACCCGCCAGTGGGTGCTCCGGCGCGAGAAGGGCGACCAGCGGTTCGAGTCGGACGAGCCGGTGTTCGAGTTCCGCGGGCACTTCGCGGCCGAGGTCCGCGACGCGGCCGAACGCTAGGTCGATCTCGCCCCGGACCAGCGGGTCGAGGGCGTTGGCCAGCCCGCGACCGGCGACGCGTTCGACCACCAGCGCCGGCTCCCGCCGCGCGATGCGCCGCAGCATGTAGAGAGGAGAGAGGCGTGGATCGATGACGTCGAGGCGGGGCGGGCGGTCCTGCAGGCCCATCGCGGCGACGGCGGCGTCCGCCGCGCGGATCAGCTCGCGCGCGTGCGAGAGGAAGCGGTCGCCGTCGGGGGTCAGCTCGACGGACCGGTTGGTGCGCCGGAAGAGCTGCACCGACAGGGCGTCCTCAAGCTTCCGGATCCGCTTCGACAGTGCTTGCTGGCTGAGGAACAGGGATTCTGCCGCGCGACCGAAATGACTGTGGTCGGCGGTCGCGACGAACGCCCGCACCTGAGCCGTGTCGAGATCCATGGGGGGTTGTGATCAGGCGCCCGGCGGACGCTCCCGCACCACGCAGGTCAGCCGCGCCGTGCACGAGCGGCGCCCCTGGTCGTCGGTCAGCACGATCTCGGCGGTGACGGTCCCGCGACCGACGTGCACCGGGGTCGCGACGCCGGTGACCCGCCCGGACCGGACCGCCCGGTGGTGGGTGCACGAGAGTTCGAGCCCCATCGTCGCCTTGTCGGTACCGGCGTTGAGGGCGCAGACCATCGAGCCGAGCGCCTCGGCCACGACGGCGTTCGCCCCGCCGTGGAGGAGGCCGTACGGCTGGAGGTTGCCCTCGACCGGGATGCTGCCCACGACGCGTTCGGGCCCGAATTCGCTGATCTCGAGCCCGAGCTTGTCGTTGAGCTGCTGGCCGGCGTAGGCCGGGTCGATCCCGGCGAAGGATTCGAGGGCTTGTTCGGTCACGCAAAGCTCCTTAACAGACACGACAGGTAGGACTGTCAGACCCTCACCCTAGACTCGCTCCCGTGAGCCCGAGTGAGAACACGACCGTTGCCAACGCCACACCCGCCACCGCACAGGCCGAGCGGCCCAAACTGCTGCTGATCGACGGCCACTCGATGGCGTATCGCGCGTTCTTCGCGCTGCCCGCGGAGAACTTCAAGACGAAGACCGGGCAGACGACGAACGCGGTGTTCGGGTTCACCTCGATGCTCATCAACCTGCTGCGCGACGAGGCGCCGACCCACCTCGCGGTGGCGTTCGACCTCTCCCGCAAGACGTTCCGCTCGGAGACGTTCGCGGAGTACAAGGCCAACCGCAGTGCCACGCCGGACGAGTTCAAGGGCCAGGTCGGGCTGGTCGAGGACGTGCTCAAGGTCCTCGGCATCCCCGCGCTGACCAAGGAGAACTACGAGGCCGACGACGTCATCGCCACGCTCACGACACAGGCGACCGCCGAAGGCTTCGACGTCCTCATCTGTACGGGTGACCGTGACGCGCTCCAGCTGGTGACCGACCAGGTCACCGTGCTGTACCCGAAGCGCGGCGTGTCGGAGATGACCCGCTTCACGCCCGAAGCGGTCGAGGAGAAGTACGGCCTCACCCCGGCGCAGTACCCGGATTTCGCCGCGCTGCGTGGCGACCCCTCGGACAACCTGCCCAGCATCCCGGGTGTCGGCGAGAAGACGGCCGCGAAGTGGATCAGGCAGTTCGGCTCCTTCAACGAGCTGATCGACCGGGTCGACGAGGTCAAGGGCAAGGTCGGCGACGCGCTGCGCGAGCACCTCGGCGCGGTGATGCTGAACCGTCAGCTCACCGAGCTGATCCGCGACGTCGAACTGGAGCTCGGCCCGACAGGTCTCGAGCTGCGCCCCTGGGACCGCGAGGCCGTCCACGCGCTGTTCGACGAGCTCGAGTTCCGCGTCCTGCGTGACCGCCTCTTCGCCACCCTGCAGAGCGCCGAGCCCGAGGCCGAAGAGGGCTTCGAGGTCAGCGGCGCGAAACTCGCTCCGGGCGCGCTCACCGAATGGCTGTCCGCGCACACCGGGCAGGACGCGCCGGTCGGCCTGGCGTTCCGCACCACCGGCGCCTCGGTCCGTTCCGACCTGAGGGCCATCGCCTTCGCGGCGGCGGACGGCGAAGGCGCGTACGTCGACGTCACCGCGATGGACGCCGAGGACGACAAGGCGCTCACAGCCTGGCTCGCCGACGAGAAGATCCAGAAGATCGGCCACGAGGTCAAGGTCGCGCTGCACGCCGTCCAGGCGCGGGGCTGGACGTTCGCCGGGCTCGTCATGGACACCGCGCTCGCGGCGTACCTGGTCCGTCCGGGCCAGCGCACCTTCGAGCTCGACGACCTGGCCCTGCGGTACCTGCACCGCGAGCTGCGTTCCGAGGCCGACACCGGGGACGGGCAGCTTTCCCTGCTCGACGGCGGCGGCGCCGAGGACCTGGAGCTGAAGGAGATCCAGGCCGAGCTGGTCAAGGCCCGCGCGGTCGCGGAACTGGCGGGCGCGCTGACCAAGGAGCTCGAGGAACTCGGCGGCGCGCAGCTGCTCGTCGAGCTGGAACTGCCGCTGCTGCAGGTGATCACCGGACTCGAGGCGGCGGGCATCGCCGTCGACATCGAGCACCTGACGAACCTGGAATCGCACTACCTCAGCCGGGTCACCCAGGCCGCGGACGAGGCGTACGCGGTCATCGGCAAGCAGGTCAACCTCGGTTCGCCGAAGCAGCTCCAGGTGATCCTGTTCGACGAGCTCGGCATGCCGAAGACCAAGCGCACCAAGACCGGGTACACCACCGACGCCGAGGCGCTGCAGAGCCTGTTCGAGAAGACCGAGCACCCGTTCCTGCAGCATCTGCTGGAGCACCGGGACGCGACCCGGCTGCGCACCACGGTCGAAGGCCTGATCAAGGCGGTCGCCGACGACGGCCGGATCCACACCACGCTGCTGCAGACGATCGCCGCCACCGGACGGCTCTCCTCGGTCGACCCGAACCTGCAGAACATCCCGATCCGCACCGAGGAAGGCCGCCGCATCCGCGACGCGTTCGTCGTCGGCGACGGGTACACCGAGCTGATGACGGCGGACTACAGCCAGATCGAAATGCGGATCATGGCGCACCTCTCGCAGGACGAGGGGCTGATCCAGGCCTTCAACAGCGGTGAGGACCTGCACACGTTCGTGGCGTCGCGCGCGTTCTCGCTGCCGCCGGAGGAGATCACGCCGGAACTGCGGTTCCGGGTCAAGGCGATGTCGTACGGCCTTGCGTACGGGCTTTCGGCGTACGGGCTTTCGCAGCAGCTTCGGATTTCGACCGAAGACGCCAAGGAACAGATGGAGGCGTACTTCTCCCGCTTCGGCGGCGTGCGCGACTACCTCCATTCGGTCGTGGGCGACGCGGCGAAGGTCGGTTACACCGAAACGATCTTCGGCCGCCGCCGGTATCTGCCGGACCTCAACAGCGACAACCGCCAGCGTCGCGAGATGGCCGAGCGGATGGCGCTGAACGCCCCCATCCAGGGCAGCGCGGCCGACATCATCAAGGTCGCCATGCTGAACGTCCACAAGGCGCTGACAGAGGCGAAGCTGAAGAGCCGCGTGCTGCTGCAGGTCCACGACGAACTCGTCCTCGAGGTCGCCGACGGCGAACGTGAGCAGCTGGAAGCGTTGGTGCGCCAGGGAATGGGCTCGGCGTACGAACTGGCCGTGCCGCTGGAGGTCTCGGTCGGGTACGGCCGGTCTTGGAACGACGCCGCACATTAAAGCGCGCATTAGGCCTCGTGAGTGGTAATGACGGTCAGAACCGTCATTACCACTCACGATCGGCAGGGTCCTTCGGGTGACTTCCGAGCGCAGACGCCGGCGGGTGCGGCTGCGCGATCACCGTGGGCGGATCCTGGGCGCCGGGACCATGCTCGACGGCGAACACCTCCTCACCTGCGCTCACGTGATCGAAGGCCACGACGGCGTCACCGTGGATTTCGTGGCGCTTCCGGTGCTGAGCCCGGAATCGCCACTATCGTCGCGCAGGCGGAGCCCATCCCTGATCTGGTACAACCCGGCCCGGCTGACCGGGATCCGCCCGACGACGTTCGAAGGTCTCCGCGCGTTCTCCGCTGGGCCGACCGCCACGGCGGCACGCCCTGGTGTGTCGGGATGGGCGCCCCGCCCACTTCGGGCTGGCCGGGAACCGACTGGATCGAGGACATCCTGCTGCATTCGGCGTCGCCCGAGAAGTACTGGCAGTAGGCGTCCGGCAGCCTGGCGTGGACCTCGCCGGAGGTCAAACAAGCCTGGCTGGACTGGGGTTCCGTGCTCGAACCCGCCGCGATCCGCGGTGGTTCCGCGGCCGCGCTGCTGACCGACTTCGGTGACGCGGGCAAGCCGATGTTCACCGACCCGCCGGGCTGCGCGCTCGAACACCAGGCGTCGTTCATCATGAGCCGGTACCAGAACTTCAAGCGTTCCGACGTGTCGTTTCCCCAGCCAGGCATCGACTTCGACTTCCTCTTCTTCCCCGGGCGTGATGTCTCGGAGGTCGCGGCCGACCTGGCGGGGATGTTCAAGAACACTCCTCAGGCGCGGAAGCTGATCGAATACCTGGCCTCGGAGAAGGCGCAGCGGATCTGGCCGTCGATTCCCCGCGCGAACGCGTTCTCGGCCAACCGGAAGCTCGGTCTCGACGTCTACCCGGACCGGGTGAGCCGGAGGGTCGCGGACACGATCACGTCGGCGTCGGCCCTGTGCTTCGACGCCTCCGACCTGATGCCCGCGTCGATGACCGGCGCGTTCCGCCGCGCCGTCCTGGAGTACCTGAGCAACCGGGACCGGCTGGACATCCTGCTGAAGCAGCTCGACGACGTCAAGAACAGCATCCAGCCCGGCGAGTGGCTGAAAATCCCGTGTGGACAGTGAAGGAGCAACGGTGAACGACCTGGCGCGGTTCCCGTTCGAAGGCGGCGGTTCGGTGATCGTCGAGATCGACCCCGTCCGCGGCACCTCCCGCGTCTCCCGGCGCGACGACCTGATCGACTTCGAGGTCAAGCTGAAGTGGGTCCGGGAGACCGAAGACACGTGATCGGAGCCGGAACACACGCGCTTGGAGCCGGATCTCGCGTGATTAAAGCCGGAACACGCGCCGCACCGCGAGATCCGGCTTTAATCACGCGTGATCCGGGTTAGCGGCCGAGGCCCCGGATCAGCACCATCACCGATTCCCGTACGTCGGCCCGCGTCCGCGCCGGCTGGAACACCTGCCAGTCGAGGGCGACCACCAGCATCGTGCCGAACAACCCGGCCGCTGCCGTCGGGATCTGGACGCCGTCGGGCAGCCGCCCGGCGGCGTCCAGCCGGTGGAGCTGGTCCCGCACGATCGAGATGATCTGCTCGCGCAGCAACGTCAGCGTTTCGTGCCAGGTGCCGGGCGTGCGCCACATCTCGCTCACCAGGATCTGCGAGAAACCGGGGTATTCGGCGATGAACTCCAGCGTGCCGTCCACCTGTGCGGAGATGACGTCCATCGGATCGCCGTCGCCGGTGGCCGCGCGCAGCCGGTCCGCGAGCACGCCGACGCCGTAGCGCAGCAGTGCGTCGACAAGACCGTCTTTGCTGCCGAAGTTGTAGTAGACGGTGCCTTTGGCGACCTTCGCCTCGGCCGCGATGTCGTCGACCGTCAGCCCGACGAGACCGCGGCTGGCGGACAGTCGCAGCGTCGCCTCGAACAGCTTCTGCTTCGTCGCCTCACCCCGGGTGGTCACAACGCCAGCTCGGGTTTCAGCGCCGAAACCGTCCAGGTGCGCCGTTTCCGCGCCGCCAGGGTCGAAACGAGGATCGCGCCGACGAGATACGCCACCAGGACACCGATGTCACCCAGGATCTCCATCGAGGCGCCACTGTAGAGCAGGTGCCGGAACCCGTCGATCGCGTAACCCATCGGCAGCACGATGTGCAACGGGTACAGCGCGTCCGGGATGGTCTGCCAGGGGAACGTGCCGCCCGCGCTCACCAGTTGCAGCACCAGCAGTACCAGACCGAGGAACTTCCCGACGGCGCCGAAGAACGAGTTGAGCGCGTGCACCACGGCGGTGAAGGTGAGCGACACCAGTACGGCGAACCCGATCGCACCGAGCGGATGCGCGACGTCGATGCCGACCAGCCAGGTCACCGCGCCGAACAGCACGATCACCTGCGCGATCCCCAGCAGCGCCGAGGACAGCCAGCCGCCGAGCGCGACCTTGAACGGCGACGCGCCGGCGGTCAGGGCGCGGGTGGAGAGCGGGCGCAGCAACAGGAACAGCACGAACGCGCCGATCCAGGTGGCGAGCGAGATGAAGAACGGGGCGAGGCCCGCGCCGTAGGTCCCGGCCGAGGCGACGCCGGAGGAATTGACCGCGACCGGGTCGGCGATGGTGTTGGCGGTCGCCGCGCGGGTGGGGTCGTCCGGGTTCGGGATCTCCTTGAGCCCGGCGGCGAGCCCGTCACGCAGTTTCACCGCGCCGTCGGCGAGCTCGGTCGTCCCGGTGACGGCGGACTTCTCGCCGTCGTTCAGCTTCGAGGCGCCGTCGCGGATCTGCGTCGAAGCGTCGGCGGCCTGCGCGATCCCGCTGGTCAGCTGCGGCGTGGCCGAGGCCAGCTGGTGCGCGCCGTCGGACACCTGCCGCGCGCCGGAAGCGAGCTGGACGAGCTGGCTGTTCGCGCCCTGGATCTTCGTGTTCGCCTGGTCCACGGGCGATCGGAGGGTGTCGAGGCGGCTCAGGATCTCCTGGACCTTCGCCTCGGGGACTTCGGCGGCGCGCAGGTCCTGCGCGAGCTGGGTGCGGTAGCCGTCGAGTTTGCCCTGGATGTCCCCGGACGCCGTCGCCGCGAGCGAGGCCGCGTCGGAGACCTTCTGGTTCCCGTCGGCGACCTGACCGGCGCCGTCGGCGAGTTTCTGCGTCTGGGCGGGGAGCTGGGCGGTACTGGATTTCAGGGTGCCGAGCCCGGTCGCGAGCTGGGAGCTGCCGGACGCGAGCTGATTGGCGCCGTCGGCCAGCTGCTGCTGGCCCGTCTTGAGCTTGCCCGCGCCGTCCGCGAGCTGCGAAGCGCCTGTCGAGGCCTCCTGGATCTTGCCGTAGATCGTGGAGAAACCGACCAGGAACTTGTCCGCGGCCTCGCTGCCGACCTTCTCCGCGATCGTCTTGCGGACCTGTTCGGCCACCTGTTTCGCGATGGTGCCCGACAGATAGTTGTTGGCGTCGTTGGTGGTCAGCGTGATCGTCGCCTGCTGGGGCTGGAGGTTGCCCGAGGAGAGCAGCGCCGTGGAGAAGTCACGCGGGATGCCGATGGCGAACGAGTAGTTGTCGTCGCGGACACCCTTGAGGGCCTCGTCCTGCGAGACCTGGTGCCACTGGAACGTGCCGGACTTGACCAGTTCGTCGGTGACCTCGCGGCCGACGTTGCGTTCCACGCCCGCTGAATCCTTCGCGCCGGCGTCGGAGGTGAAGACCGCGGCGGGCAGCTTGTCCAGGCGCGAGTACGGGTCGTAGTTCGCGTAGAGGTAGAAGGACGCGTAGAGCAGCGGCACCAGGACGAGCGCGACCATGGCGAGCTTCGGCAGGGTGCCGCTGCTCAGCCGGCGCAGCTCGTTGGCGGCGATCCGGACGGGGTTCATTCCTGGTCTCCTGAAGTCTTCTCGGTTTCGTCCGCCACGGTCGCTTCGAGCGTCGTCTCCGCCGGGGTTTCGACGGGAGCGCAGCGCACCGGATCGGGTTGCTCGAGCGCGCCGCAGAGGGCGGGCTTCTCGGGCAGGGCCGAAACCGGCGTGGTGGCGGTCAGCACGATGACGGCGAGGCCGCGTTCGGCGTACTCGCGGGCGAGCCGCGCCCAGCTGTCGACGTCGCTGGTGTGCCTGTCCGGGGTGTCGAGCACGAGGACGCCGACGTCCTTGCGGCCCGCGGCGAGCGCGGTGAGCAGCCGGGTGCGCGTCACCGCCTCGATGTTCTCGAAGCGGGTGGTGGCGAAGGCGGCGGCGTCGTGCTCGGCCAGCCAGCTCGCGACGGCGGCCTTGTTCGCCGGGCGCTTCGCCAGTTCGAGTTCCTCCCCGACGACGACCTGCAGCGACAACGCGCCGTCCGGTTCGCTCACGCCGGGGGCGTCGACGACCGCGACGACCTTGTGCGCGTCACCGCCTTCGACGGTCACCGTCCCGGTCGCGGGCTTCAATCTGCCCGCCAGCGCCAGCCCGAAGGCGGTGACGCCGACTCCTGGCTCGCCGTGCACTATCGCCAGCTCACCGCCCGAAACGGTGAGCGAAGTAGGCGACAGCAACGTGCCGTGGGGTCCGGTCACGGACACCCTGTCGGCTTGAACCCGCACGAAGAACTCCCAGGTCGGTGACTCGCGGAACTTTTAAACTGACTGGTCAGTTCAAAAGTTAACCCTGACCTGGGAGGTGCACAACCGTGGGGGGCCCACGTCACACGCAAGAGTGACGAAACCTCCGCAAACCGGACGGCTGACTGTGCCTTTCGGCTAGCTGTGCGTTTCGGCTAACGCAGGGCGGAAGCCGGGTGGACCTCCCAGGACGTCCACAGTGGACGATAACCCTGCCGGTGCCAGAACACCGAGGAGAGCGGGTTGGTCGGGTTGTAGTAGAGGTACGTGCCGTCGGCGCCGTCGGCGGAGAACTCCTTGTGCACCACGGCCATCAGGCCCCGGCCGAGCCCGCTCCCGCGCAGGCCCGGCACGGTGACGACGTTGTTGACGTACCCCCAGCGGCCGTGGGGGAGCAGTTCGGCCTCGGCGGACCCCGGTGACGAGGTGATCCAGGCGGCGTGCGCGAACGCGGCGATCTCGCCGTCCCGTTCGGCCAGCCACAGCAGCGGGGTGTCCTTGTCGAGGGCGCGTTCCAGTGCCGGGGCGAGCAGTTCGGCGGCGTTCGGACGGTGCCGGGTGGCGACCTGGCCGATGTAGTCGTGGGTCGACACGGCCATCGCGAGCACGTCGTCGAAGTCTTCCTTCCCGGCCCGGCGGACGGCCGCGCCGTCGTCGGCGGGGTCTTCGCGGTGGCATCCGGTGCGCACGGCGAGCGCGGACATCGGCACCAGCCCGTGGTCGAGGAAGGCGCGGATCGCCTCGGCGTCCCGGCTCGGCCAATTCACCACGCAGGACGAATCCTCGCCGGGTGATTCGGCGTCCATCCACGTCCGCCACGCGCGCAGCAGCACGTCCATGCCCTCGGTGCCGGTGTTCCCGACGAAGGGGAACAGCTGGCGCACGTCGGCGGCGGACCAGAGCAGGGGGATGTCGTCCGGACCGTGCAACTGGCGCTGGACCACACCGGTGACCTGGACGCCCGACGCCGTGGCCGCGTCCACCCGCTCGCCGACGACCGGGGGCGGGGCCGCTTCGGGCAGCAGTCTGTCGACCGTCGCGAACCGTGTGCGGTGCGCGTCGAGCACCGTCTTCTCGATTTCCATCCCGTCCCCAGGGTCGGCCGCGCCCGTCACCACTACCGCAGGGCCGCGGCGGGACTCGCCGCCCACGTCGTCCACAGAGGACGATAACCCTGCCGGTGCCAGAACACCGGCGAAAGCGGATTGGCCGGATTGTACGAGACGAAGGTACCGCGCGACGACGGCGAGAACAGCTCGTCGTGCGCGACGGAAGTCAGCGCGCGCCCGATCCCGCGTCCTCGCGCGGCCGCGGTGACCGCGAGCGTGCCGAGATAGCCCCACTCGCCGGGCGGAAGCCGTCCGGCCAGTGAGTCGCCGGGGATCGGTGAGCGCTTTCCACTGGTCACGATCCCCACCGTCACGCCTTCCTCTTCGGCGATCCAGACGCGGCCGCCGAACTGCAGGCCGCGCCGCACCTCCTCCGCGAGCAGGGCCTTGGCCCCGGGCCGGACGACACCGTGGCCGACGAACGAGGTGTAGTGAAGTTCTTCGAAACGAAGAGCGACGATCTCCTCCAGATCGCCGCCGGTGGACTCCCGGACGAGCACGCCGGGCACGGAGTACGCCTCGCCCCCGGCGGGCGCGCGGACGGCCAGCGCCAGTTGCGGCGCGAGCCCGTGGTCGAGCAGGGCCCGCGCGACCACGACGTCACGGCTGGGCCAGGTGAGGACGCACGACGAATCGGGTTCGGCGTCGGCGCGCCCGATCCGCTCGCGCCAGGCGGAGAGCAGCGCGCTCATCCCCGCGCCGGCCTCGCGAGGGAGGACCGCGGAGAGGATCTGCAGATGCGCGGGGCTCCAGAGCCGTTGCCAGGAACCCGCCGCGAACCGCACGTGCGCGATCGTCCCGGCGGCGCCGCCCGCCGCGAGGGGCACTCCGGGCGGGAGCGGGGACGGCGGTGGGAGCAGCGGGTCGAGCGCGGCGAACCGGGCCCGCTGCGACTCCGCCGCCGAGGTCATCCCCGTTGGGTGCAGAAGATCGCGGTGCCGGGGAAGAGCTTGCCGCGCAACGGGCTCCACTGTCCCCAGGTGCGGGAGTGGCCCTCCGGCCAAGCGGGTTCGATGAGGTCCGTGAGCGCGAAACCGGCGTCGGCGAGCGCGCGGACGTAGTCGCCGATCGTGCGGTGGTACTCGACGTAGGTCGCGACGCCCTCTTCGTCGACCTCGACGTAGGGCGTGCGGTCGAAATACGGCTGGGTGACGGTGAGGCCCTGCGGTCCGGGGTCGTCGGGGAAGATCCAGCGCATCGGATGGGTCACCGAGAACACCCAGCGGGCGCCCGGCCGGAGTACCCGGTGCACTTCGGCGAACACGACGTCGACCGACGCCACGAACGGGACGGCGCCGAACGCCGAGCACGCCGCGTCGAAGCTCGCGTCGGCGAACGGGAGCGACTCCGCCGTCGCCTGCACGAGCGGGACGGGGGTGCCGGTGCGCTCGTTGCCCTCCTTCGCGTGCCGCAGCATGCCCGCCGAAAGATCGGTCGCCACCGCCTCGGCGCCTTGCGCGGCGAGCCAGCGCGCGCAGGCCGCCTGCCCGCAGCCGACCTCGAGGATCCGCTTGCCGGCGACTTCACCCAGAAGTGCGACGTCGGCCTCGCGGACGCCTTCCGGGCACCAGACGAAGTCCGCGTCGCCGAGGAAGCCGCCGTGAGTCGCCTGGTAGTCGTCGGCGTCGGCGTCCCACCACGCCAGGTTGGCGGCCGTCGCCTCCGGTGCCGAGACCGCCCGGTAGGCGACCCCCGTGGTGCCGAGCCGTTCCTCGGCCTGTGCGTGCCGTTCGGGCTCGGTGACGGACTGCTGACTCAAACCGATATCCTTTCCCCAGGTCAGGGCTGTGGAGGAGAGCTTATCCGCCCGCCGTGATCGCGGTAGGCACCCTGATTGTGCCGTGTACAGGGGGCCGCGTAGGATATCTGTTAGCGCAGTGGGTTCGCGCTACTCTTTCCCCCGGTTCGCTCAGCGTCCGGGTCAGGGGGTCGCGTACCGGATGCGGTGATGCTCGCGGTCGTTCCCTGTGGACGTTTGCAGATGTGGTCGCCTCATGCCGGAAGAGCCCATGGTGCCCTAACCGCAAACCCACTACTTCCCATCCACCGGAGCAACCCGCCTAATGACGACCGACACCGCCACCGCCCCGACCGCCCCCATTGGGGCCCCGCAGGTCGCTATCAACGACATCGGGTCGGAGGAAGATTTCCTCGCAGCGATCGACAAGACGATCAAGTACTTCAACGATGGCGACATCGTCGAAGGAACCATCGTCAAGGTTGACCGTGACGAGGTCCTGCTCGACATCGGCTACAAGACCGAGGGTGTCATCCCCTCGCGTGAGCTCTCCATCAAGCACGATGTCGACCCGGCTGAGGTTGTCACCGTCGGCGATGAGGTCGAAGCTCTTGTTCTCCAGAAGGAGGACAAGGAAGGCCGTCTGATCCTGTCCAAGAAGCGTGCGCAGTACGAGCGCGCCTGGGGCACGATCGAGGAGCTCAAGGAGAAGGACGAGCCCGTCAAGGGCACCGTCATCGAGGTCGTCAAGGGCGGCCTCATCCTGGACATCGGCCTGCGCGGCTTCCTGCCCGCGTCGCTGGTCGAGATGCGCCGTGTGCGCGACCTGCAGCCGTACGTCGGCCGCGAGCTCGAGGCGAAGATCATCGAGCTGGACAAGAACCGCAACAACGTGGTCCTGTCCCGCCGCGCGTACCTGGAGCAGACCCAGTCCGAGGTGCGCAGCGAGTTCCTCAACGCGCTCGCCAAGGGCCAGGTCCGCAAGGGCGTCGTGTCGTCCATCGTCAACTTCGGTGCCTTCGTGGACCTGGGTGGCGTCGACGGCCTGGTGCACGTCTCCGAGCTGTCCTGGAAGCACATCGATCACCCCTCCGAGGTCGTCGAGGTCGGCCAGGAGGTCACGGTCGAGGTTCTGGACGTCGACATGGACCGCGAGCGCGTCTCGCTGTCGCTGAAGGCGACCCAGGAAGACCCGTGGCGTCAGTTCGCCCGCACCCACGCGATCGGCCAGATCGTGCCGGGCAAGGTCACCAAGCTCGTTCCGTTCGGTGCGTTCGTGCGCGTCGAAGAGGGCATCGAGGGCTTGGTGCACATCTCCGAGCTGGCCGAGCGCCACGTGGAGATCCCGGAGCAGGTCGTCCAGGTCAACGGCGACGTGATGGTCAAGGTCATCGACATCGACCTTGAGCGTCGTCGCATTTCGCTGTCGCTGAAGCAGGCGAACGAGGGCGTCACGCCGGAGACCGAGTTCGACCCCACTCAGTACGGCATGGCCGCCGAGTACGACACCGAGGGGAACTACATCTACCCCGAGGGCTTCGACCCGGACACCCAGGAGTGGCAGGAAGGCTTCGACAAGCAGCGTGAGGAGTGGGAGCGTCAGTACGCCGAGGCTCACACCCGCTACGAGGCTCACATGAAGCAGGTCGTCAAGGCCGCCGAGGCCGACGCCGAAGCCGCGGCCGACGCCGCGACCGGTGTCACCTCCGGTGACTCGGGCGAGCAGAGCTACACCTCCTCGGCTCCGGCCGAGGCCAAGAGCGGTGGCACGCTCGCCAGCGACGAGCAGCTCGCGGCTCTCCGCGAGAAGCTGTCGGGCGGCGCGTGATCCAAGCGCTCAGCCAGTAGCTGACAGACAGCGGCCCCGGTCCACTCGGACCGGGGCCGCTGTCTTTGTCCGCATCCAGAGGACTGAACGCGTACGAGAAACCCCGCGTTCAGAGGACTGAACGCGGGGTTGGGGGAGAAGCGGGTCAGGAAGTGGCTGGCCGGACGGCCGGCACCCAGATGCGTTCGAGGGCCGCGGCGCG
This sequence comes from Amycolatopsis speibonae, assembly GCF_042647925.1. NCBI lineage: Bacteria > Bacillati > Actinomycetota > Actinomycetes > Pseudonocardiales > Pseudonocardiaceae > Amycolatopsis > Amycolatopsis speibonae. The sequence continues at coordinate 51,964 of NZ_JBHRWK010000163.1, read as the reverse complement.
GGCCTTGCGGCGGAGTCCGGCGAAGCTGTGCTTGGCGGGAACCAGGAGCGCGCTCAGCCACGTGCGCCGGTATTCGGCGAGGGCCTCGGACACCGGGCGATGGAAGACACAGTGCACCAGCCCCGGCGATCCGAGCCGGTGCCTTCCGACGTGCTTGCTGTCTGCCATCTTTCCTCCGTGTGGGCTACCTTCGCCGCGCACGGTACGCAACCGAGCTCCCAAATCCGCGTAACCGCCCGGCGTGTCACTCGAAATGGTTGAGTCGCGCGTCACGATGATCTTGCCTTTTGCATCCTTCTGTGCCGGACGTACCCATTCGGTGACCCTGCGCGGTCGCCCCTGATCGCGACACTAGGCTGATCGTCATGCTGCGTGTGGGCCTGACCGGCGGGATCGGCGCCGGAAAATCGACGGTGGCGAACCGGCTTTCCGAGCACGGCGCCGTCATCGTCGACTCCGACAAGATCGCCAGGGAGGTCGTCGAGCCGGGGACACCCGGTCTCGCCGGTCTCGTCGAGGCGTTCGGGGAAGACATCCTCGCTCCCGACGGTTCGCTCGATCGCGCCGCGCTCGCCGCGAAGGCGTTCGCCGACGAGGAGTCCCGCAAACGGCTGAACTCGATCGTCCACCCGAGGGTCGGCGCGCGGACGGCCGAGCTGATGGCGGCCGCGGCGCCGGACGCGATCGTCGTCCACGACATCCCCCTGCTGGTCGAAGGCGGCCTCGCGCCGATGTACCACCTCGTCGTCATGGTCGACGCGCCGGAAGAGGTCCGGGTCCGCCGTCTGGTCGAGTCACGGGGGATGCCCGAGCCCGACGCGCGCGCCAGGATCAAGGCGCAGGCCACGACCGATCAGCGCCGGGCGGTGGCCGACGTCTGGTTCGACAACAGCGGAGCACCCGACATCGTGCTCGCCGACGTCGACGCGCTGTGGGCGGACAGGCTGACCCCGTTCGAGGCGAACGTGCGCCTCCGGAAGCCGCGTGCGCCGATGTCACCCAAGATCGCGCAGTACGACCAGACGTGGCCTGTGCAGGCCGAACGGGCGCTCGCGCGGATCCGCTTGGTGGTGGGTGGCAACGCCGTGCGGGTCGATCACATCGGTTCGACCTCCGTGCCGGGGCTGCCCGCCAAGGACATCCTCGACCTCCAGCTGACGGTGTCCACTTTGGACAAGGCCGACGAGCTGGCCGACGCGCTCTCCGACGCCGGGTTCCCGCGCGCGGAAGGCGAGTGGTTCGACGACGCGCACGGAGAAGAGGGCACCTGGCCGAAGCGGTTCCACTTCGGTGGCGACCCGCGCCGTCCGGTCAACCTGCACGTCCGCTCGCAGGAGACGCCGGCCTGGCGGCTCGCGCTGCTGTTCCCGGAGTGGCTGCGGCGGAACCAGGACGAACGCGACGCCTACGCGGCGGTCAAGAACGCCATGGCCGCGAAGCACGCCGGTGACGGGACTGTCGAGCGGTACACCGACGAGAAGCAGGTCTGGGTCGACGCCGCGTTCGCGCGGGCCGACGCGTGGGCGGCTTCGACGGGCTGGACCCCGTAGGCTTCAGTCCCTGGTCAGACTCGGAATTCCCGCAGTCCTGGCCACGCGGCCTCCCAGGTTTCGGTCCGGCCGGTCACCAGCCAGATCGGCATCCCGCGGCTCACGTTGCGGACGCCGAGAGCGTTGTCGACCCGGGAAACGATCCGGGCGTCGGTGAACGAACGCCGCAGCCGCGCCGGATCGGGTCCGACGAACAGGACGTTGTCCGCGGTCGCGGGCGGCCTGCCGAAGTACCAGAACCCGCGGCTCGGGCTGTACGCGGCGGGAAGCCCGTAGTCGGGGCCGTACCTGTCGAGCGCTCCGGCCTGCCAATACCCGGTCGTGACGAGGGTGGTGCGCGCCTGCTGGTCCGGCGGGAGCCGGTGATAGGCGTCCGCGACCGATCGGGCGAGATCCGGCCAGCCGATCTCCTCCAACGCGTACGCCGGACGCGGGACGTCCCGGCCTTCGGCGATCCATGTGACAGGCCACACCGGCAGCGCGTAGGGGAGGGTGTACAGCGCGGAGAGCAGGAACACCGGCCAGGTCGGGATCCAGCGGAACCACAAGGACGGCTTCAGCTGTCCGAAGTGGACGGCGGCGCCCGCCCAGAGGACGCCGAACATGCCCGCCGCGTAGTAGTACCGGCCGTTGGACAGGATGAACAGCGCGATCACGCCGACGGCGGCCCAGCCGAGGAACCGGAACTCCCGTAACCTGGCCGAGAACAGCAGGACCCAGAGTCCATAAAGGACGCCGACGACGCCGATGCCGAGGCCGGCCCCGGTCAGCAGGGCGGGCAGGAACCCGGCGCGGCCGCTCCAGCCGCCGGTGGTCTCGTGCGCGATGACGTCGCCCATCTCCAGTTGCGGCCAGCCGTTCGCGGCCTGCCACCAGAGGGTGGGTATCAGCGAGAGCGCGGCGACGCCCGCGCCGATCCAGAGTTCGGTCCTGCGCAAGAGATCCCGGGGCCCGAAGAGCAGGAGCGCGACCCCGGCGGCGACCCAGAACGTCGCGATGAGGAGTTTGACGTTCAGCGCGACGGCGGTGGCGACACCCAGCCACAGCAACAGGTTGTCGTCCCGCGTCCGCATCCACCGCACCAGCAGCCACGCGATGAGCGCCCACAAGGCCGGGTCGATCGTCGAGGTGGCCAGATAGTGCCCGCTCCCGAGGAACTGGCCGCAGATCGCGTACGCGGCGGCGGCGCGGGTCTGCGCCCGGCGATCGCCGCCCATCTCGTAGGCGATGAGCCCGGTGAACACGACACCGGACGCCGTCGCCAGGACGGCGGGGAGGCGGAACACGAAGACGTTGCCCGGCGCGAGCGAATCCATCGCCAGCGCCAGGAAGGGGAGCACCGGCGGCTGGTCGGCGTATCCCCAGGCCAGCCGCTTTCCGGCGGAGAGAAAGTACAGTTCGTCGCCGAAGTAGCCGTATCGCCCCGCCGTCGCCAGCAGGAGCGCCGCGGCCGCCGCGGCGAGCAGCGCCACCGGGAGCCGGGCGAACGCCGCACTGGACGCGGTCGGTGTTTCGGCCGCGCTGGCGGCTTCCATCCATTCCTCGCAGATCCCTCGGGTGCCGGTCCTCTCGCACCCTACGTGCCACCGGCGTGGCGCGTCGGTGGCGAGCGGACCGTGGTGAAGTACGGCACACCGGCCGTCAGTGCCGTCGCCACCCGAGTGTGACGTCCTTTGTGGACAGCCAGCCGCGCAGATCGTGGCCGTGGGCGGCAAGTCCGTCCACGGTCCGGTGACTGACGTCCAGCGCTCGTTCGCCGTCGGCGGGGGAGAGCAGGCCGGAGGTGACCGCGGCGAGGAGTTCGTCGATGTCGATCACCTGGACGGATTCCTTGTCCTTCAGGACGAGATCGAGGTAGAGGTCGGTGGCGACCCAGACGCCGTCCTCGCGGCGGACGTCGGCGACGTCGAGGTAGAAGTCCTGATCGCGTTCGTGGCCGGGGTTGAACCAGAAGTCGGTGATCCGCAGGCCGAGGTCCGGCAGCAGCCAGGACTCGAGGTAGTGGAACTGCCTCCGCCCTGGGGCCGGCCGCGCCATGTAGAGGCCGAAGGGCTCTTCGCGGTATTCCTCGACGTCCCTCACGATCCCTTTGGGATCCGTGTTGGTCTTCGCGGCCGGATCGAAGTACTCGACCTTGGGCGGATGCAGCGCGGTCATGCGCCCATCTTGGAAGGCTCCGGCGTCCACGACCACCGCCCAACCGGGTGGACGATCACGGTTTCAGGGTTTCGGAGGAGTAGCGCCGCCCGGCCGGATAGGGTGCGCTGGTTCCGCCATTGGGGTGAGTGGGAGTCGACGTATGTTCGGGATCATCAGGCCGTGCCGTCACCGGCTTTCCGCAGGTCTGCACGCTGATTGGCTCGCCCATCTCTGCGGGCTCTGCCTGGCGTTGCGGGACGAACACGGACATCTCGCCCGAATGGTGACGAACTACGACGGCTTGATCGTTTCCGCGCTCGTCGAGGCCCAGTCGCCGCGTGCGGAGGGACGGCGCGACGCCGGTCCTTGCCCGCTCCGGGCGATGAAGGGAACGTCGGTCGCGAAGGGCGGAGGTGCCCAGCTCGCGGCGGCGGTCTCGCTGGTGTTGGCGTCGGCGAAGATCAGCGACCACGTCGAAGACCGTGACGGTGCCTTCGCGCGGCGTTCCGTCGCTCTCGCCGCGAGGCGGGTGGCGACGCGCTGGGCGGGCCAGGGGAGCCGCACGGGCATCCGGGTCGGCTTCGACACGGCGGTGCTGACCGAGGCCGTCGACCGGCAGGGCGAGATCGAACGCGCCGTCCGTCTCGGCGATTCGGCCGTGCTCGCCACCGAACCCGCCGAACTGGCGACGTCGGCCGCGTTCGCGCACACCGCCACGCTGGCCGGACGCCCGGAGAACGCCGCGCCGCTGGCTGAAGTGGGACGCCTGTTCGGCAGGGCCGCGCATCTGCTCGACGCGGTCGAGGACCTCGCCGAGGACGAGGCCGCCGGCGCGTGGAACCCGCTGACGGCCACCGGCACCGGGCTCGCCGAGGCGCGAAGACTGTGCGACGACGCCGTGCTCGGCGTCGAACTCGCCCTTCGCGAGGTGACGTTCGACCAGCCCAAGCTCGTCCACGCGCTGCTGGTGCACGAACTGCGTCAGGCCGTCCGGCGTTCGTTCGGGCACGGCCTCATCGGTCACGGTCACGGCCCGCAGCAGCCACCGCCCGGCTGGATCGGGCCCGGGCCACTGCCGCAACAACATCCCCACCGGCCCCATCAGTCTCACCCGTCCCAGCAGTACCCGCAAGGCGGCTATCCGCAGGGCGGCCACCAGGCACCGCCCCCGCCGCCGGGCGCTCCCGGTGGCGGAGGTCCGCCCCAGGAGCCGCCGAAGAAGAAGAAACACGGCGGCCCGCCGACCGACGGTCAGGGTGGTTGCTGCTGGACGCCGAAGTTCCGGGTGCCCGCCCAGCCGAGGGGGTTCTTCTTCGGCTGCGCGGCGGCCACCTACATGTGCTGCTCGTGCCAGTTCTGCTGCCGTGATCCGTTCCCGGGCCCGTGGAGCGGGAAGCCGCACGAGGCCGTGTGCAACAACTGTGACGGTTGTGACTGCTGCGACTGCTGTTCCTGCTGTGACTGTTCCTGCTGAGCCGACCAGGCGAAACGGAAACTGTCGGACCCAGCGCCTACTCTGGTCGTCGTGGCTTTCGCATCCGAACACCCCGTACTCGCCCAGTCGGACCACCGGCCCGTCACCGACATCCCCCGGACCGGCGGCCGGTTCGAGGTCGTCAGCGACTACAAGCCCGCCGGTGACCAGCCGGCGGCCATCGACGAGCTCGAACGCCGGGTCAACTCGGGTGAACGGGACGTCGTGCTGCTGGGCGCCACGGGTACCGGCAAGTCGGCGACGACGGCCTGGCTGATCGAGCGCGTCCAGCGTCCGACGCTGGTGATGGCACCGAACAAGACGCTCGCCGCGCAGCTGGCGAACGAGCTGAAGGAGCTGTTCCCGCACAACGCGGTCGAATACTTCGTCAGTTACTACGACTACTACCAGCCCGAGGCGTACATCGCGCAGACGGACACCTACATCGAGAAGGACTCGTCGATCAACGACGACGTCGAGCGGCTGCGGCACTCGGCGACGATGAACCTGCTGTCCCGGCGCGACGTCATCGTGGTCGCGAGTGTCTCGTGCATCTACGGCCTCGGCACCCCGCAGTCGTACCTGGACCGCTCCTCGAAGCTGAAGGTCGGCGAGCAGCTCGACCGGGACGTCTTCCTCCGCGCGCTGGTGGACGTGCAGTACACCCGCAACGACATCGCCTTCGCGCGCGGCACCTTCCGTGCCCGCGGCGACACGGTCGAGATCATCCCGGCGTACGAGGAGCTGGCGATCCGCGTCGAGTTCTTCGGCGACGAGATCGAGAAGCTGTACTACCTGCACCCGCTCACCGGCGACATCGTGAAAGAGGTCGACGAGGTCCGCATCTTCCCGGCCACGCACTACGTCGCGGGCCCGGAGCGGATGGAGAAGGCCATTCACGGCATCGAGGCCGAGCTGGAGCAGCGGCTGGCCGAGCTGGAGAAGCAGGGCAAGCTGCTCGAGGCCCAGCGGCTGCGGATGCGCACCGCGTACGACATCGAGATGATGCGCCAGGTCGGATTCTGCTCCGGCATCGAGAACTACTCGCGGCATATCGACGGCCGCGAGGCCGGGACGGCGCCCGCCACGCTGATCGACTACTTCCCGGACGACTTCCTGCTGGTCATCGACGAGTCGCACCAGACCGTCCCGCAGATCGGCGGCATGTTCGAAGGCGACATGTCGCGGAAGCGGAACCTGGTCGAGTTCGGTTTCCGGCTGCCCAGCGCGGTCGACAACCGGCCGCTGACCTGGGAGGAGTTCACCGACCGGATCGGGCAGACGGTGTACCTGTCGGCGACGCCGGGGCCGTACGAGATGGGGCAGGCGGGCGGCGAGTTCGTCGAGCAGGTCATCCGGCCGACCGGTCTTGTCGACCCGAAGGTGGTCGTGAAGCCCACCGAGGGCCAGATCGACGATCTGGTGCACGAGATCCGCGACAGGGCCGAGAAGGACGAGCGCGTCCTCGTCACCACGCTCACCAAGAAGATGTCCGAGGACCTCACCGACTACCTGCTGGAGCTGGGTATCCGGGTGCGGTACCTGCACTCCGAGGTGGACACCCTGCGCCGGATCGAGCTGCTGCGGCAGCTGCGCGCGGGCGATTTCGACGTGCTGGTCGGCATCAACCTGCTCCGTGAGGGTCTCGACCTGCCCGAGGTCTCGCTGGTCGCGATCCTCGACGCGGACAAGGAAGGCTTCCTCCGCAGTGGCACGTCGCTGATCCAGACGATCGGCCGCGCCGCGCGAAACGTGTCGGGCGAAGTCCACATGTACGCGGACAAGATCACCGACTCGATGCGGCACGCCATCGACGAGACCGATCGCCGCCGCGAGAAGCAGGTCGCCTACAACGAGGAACGCGGCGTCGACCCGCAGCCGCTGCGGAAGAAGATCGCCGACATCCTCGACCGCGTGTACAGCGAGGCCGAGGACTCGGAGGAGACGGTCGCCGTCGGCGGTTCGGGCCGGAACGCGTCGCGCGGCAAGAAGCCCGAGCAGGGTGACCGGGTGCGCAGCTCCGGGATGCTCGTCGACAAGGACGTCTCCGGGATGCCGCGCGCCCAGCTGGCCGACCTCATCCAGCAGATGACCGACCAGATGATGCAGGCCGCGCGCGACCTGCAGTTCGAACTGGCCGCCCGCCTGCGGGACGAGGTCTCGGACCTCAAGAAGGAACTCCGCGGCATGGACGCGGCCGGCATCAAGTAGCCGCCGGGCAGCTCACTTGTGTCATGAAAGGGTCGTTCAGGACGAAAGACGTCCTGAACGACCCTTTCATGACATCCGGGGCGTCAGAGGCGCGGGCGCTCCACCATCGTCAGGTCCGCGTCGAAGTCCGGGAACCCGGCAGGGACCGAACGCGTGCCGACGCCGGGCGAAACCGGGGGCAGCCCGGCCCATCGCCGCACGGTGTTCGTCGCTTCGGCGGCCTGGGCCGCGGGAAGCTGCGAGATCCGGGCGCCGTGGTTACCGCCGGGCACGGTATAGCTGTAGGAGTCCTTCGTGCCGAAGCCGAGCTGGAACGGCTCCGCGCCCCACGGGTCGTTCCCGCCGTAGACGAACAGCAGCCGCTTCCCCTGCGACTTCACCCAGAAGTCGACGTCCGGCATCGCCAGGTGGTCGAACCGGGGGATGTCGACCGACTTCGGCACGAACGTCCGCGACACGTTGAGGCCCGGGTAGCGCAGCAGGTCCCGGAGATAGCTTTCGTAGGACTCGGGGGAGCCGAGCTGGTAGGCCGCCTGGAAGTAGTAGGGGACATAGATCTCGAGGTTCTGGTCGGAGTAGGTGTTGAGGCTCTCGACGCGTTCGAACCAGGCGTAGACCTGGGCCGCCGGGGCACCGGCCTTCGGGACCGTCGCGCAGTCCGCCTGCTTCTGGTACTGCCAGAAGGCGAAGTACGAGTCGATCACCGAGATCTCCAGTGACACGTCGGCCGAGCCGACGGTGGTGAACGTGTAGCCGTTCTTGGCCGCGTCGGCGGCGGCGAGCGCCGTGAACTCCGAACGCCGTGTCAGCACGTCACGCTGGATCGCCTTCAACGCCGAACGGCAGGCCGGGTCGTCGCCGACGTTCGCCAGGAACCGGTTGTACCGGTCGTGCGAGTTGACGACATCGTTGGGCGCGACGTAGGGGATCGTCGCGTCGACGTCGTTCGGGAAGAACCTACGGAAGTAGGTCGCCGTCATGCCGCCCTTGCTGCCGCCGGTCGCGAGCCACTTGCCCGGATAGATCCGCTTGAACGCCTCGACCGCGCGGTGCTGGTCGGCGGCGGCCTGCCAGATCGTCAGCTGCTTGCCCCAGTTCGGCCGCTCGGGCCGCGAAGGGGTGAAGAACCGGTACTCCATCGACAGCTGATTGCCGTCGACGATCTGCGTCGGCTCCGAGCGGTTGGCCGCTTCCGACACGTTGTATCCGCTCGTGTAGACCACGGTCGGCGAGCGAAATTCCTTGTGCAGCAAGGTGAATCGCTGCTGGAAGGTGCCGGCGCCCGGCCTGCGGTGGTCGACGGGCTGGGTGTAGGTGAGTTTGAAGAACCGGTACCCGGTCGGTGCCGGATTCTCCGAGACGACGGTCAGGCCGGGGATCCGCCCCAGCGCGTCCTTGATGTCCTCGGGTGCCGCCTGCGCGGCCGGGGTCAACCCGGCCAGTGCGAGAACGGTGATCGTCAGAACCGACCACGCGGCCGTGAGCTTCCGCATCCATGCCCTCCCCATCGGGACCTGTTGAGCGGTCGGATACTCACAGAGTCCCTGCCGGTGGGCAATCACCTATCCGGACGGTGTCCCGATCATCGGGACATCTCACTTCGCGCCGCGAAGCACCCTTTCGACGTAGGCCTTGATGGCGGCGAGCGCCTCGGGGGAGCTCCACAGTTCGAGGACGTGGGCGTCGTCGCCGGTGCGGTGTTCGGCGATCCGCTCGTGGAACGGCCGATGCAGCTGTGCCTTCGTGTGCGCGTACGCGGCGGAGGGGATCTCGGCGAGCTTCCTGGCGACCTCGACCGCCCGTCCCACGACGTTCGCGGGCTCGGTCACCTCGTTCACCAGGCCGAGCCGGAGGGCGTCTTCCGGCAGGTGTGTCTCGCCGAGGAACGCGAGTTCGGCGAGGACGTCGGCGCCGAACCCGGAACGCAGGATCTCCAGCGCCGCCAACGGGAACGGCACGCCGACGAGCAGTTCGGTGATCCCGATCCGGCTCGGGCCGTCGGCGAGGACGCGGCGGTCGCAGGCGGCGGCCAGCACCGCCCCGCCGGCGATCGCGTGGCCGTTGACGGCCGCGACCACCGGTCCGGGGAAGCCGAACACCGAAAGGAACGCGTCCGACAGCGCGGGCAGGAAGTCCTCGATGTAGCCCGCGCCGCCGTCGTGCACCCGCCGCAGGTCGACGCCCGCCGAGAAGATGCCGCCGGTGCCGGTCAGCACGACACCGCGACAGCCGCCCAGCTGGACGTCTTCGAGCTTGACGATCAGTTCCTGGCAGAACTCCGTGTCGAGGGTGTTCGCCTTGCCGTGCTGCAGGGTGACGACGGCGATCCCGCCTTCGTCGTCCACGCGGATCGAAGAGGTGGCCATGAGCCCGACCGTACCCGAGCCGGTGGAGATCTACAGTGGACTGCTCAGTCCGGGAGGCGCACGGTGATCGTCGGGCTGAAGGACCGCTTGCGGTTCCAGCCGGACTCGGCGCCGATGCTCAGCTGGATCGCCTTGTCGGCGGGCGCCCAGTAGCCGGTGCGGACGAAGTACGCGTCCATCGCGCACAGCCTGCTGCAGGACTTGCGGTTGCAGATGGTCTCCCAGCCCCACTGCCTGCCGCTCTCCTCGACGCCGTTGCGGCGGACGAACAGATGGGGGTTGCCGATGTCGCGGCAGTAGGTGCTGCCCTCGGAGATGTAGAGGACGCCGTCGATCTTGTAGAACCGCTTGTTGTCGAGCAACGTCACCTGACCCGTGGCGGCGAATCCCACCCTGCCGCCTTTGTCCGCTGTCATCGTCCAAGCAAGAGAGAATTCCTGGACCGGGATCTCGAGTGACTGGGTCATGGTCACGTCCCCGCTTTCTGCTCGCTTCGGCACCTTTCCCCTGAAGATAAGGATTTCCCGGAGGTCTCCGAAGATGAATGCGAACTTTTCACCCGATGAGTCGATGATCGGAAAAATCAATGGTCTCATGCGCATGAAACACCGATTACCGGCGCCAATGGGTGAAGGTCGCCACGGCCAGTGAAAACCGGGGCCCACCAAGGAAGAGGATTTCGTCTTCCCGGTGGACCCCGGCGGTTTTCGGGTGCGGAAACGCTCTCAGCTGGTGATGTCCTTCGTCGCGAACCGGCGGCCTGCGAGGAGGAAGAACACCGTGCCGTACAACGCGGCCGACAGCATCCCGTTGGCCATGTTCGTCCAGTCGATGTCGGTGGAGATGAGATCCATCCACGAGAACGCGAAATGCGTCGGCAGATAGTCCCGGAGCCCTTCCAGCGCGGTGATCTGGTCGAGGATCTGCGAAACGATCGCGACGATCACCGCGCCGCCGACGGCACCCAGCGGGGCGTCGGTGGCGACCGAGAGCAGCATCGCCAGACCGGCCACCCACGCCAGCTGCAGGATGATGTAGATCGTCGCCAGTCCCATGGCCACGAGGCTGTCGCTGAACGACACCGCGTCGCCGGTCGGGCTGATGGCGTCGCCCGCGCCGTACCAGATGACGCCCACCACCAGTGACACCAGCGGCAACAGGATCAGCGCGACCGCGGAGAGGATGCCGGAGACGATCGCCTTCTGCCGCAGCACCCGATGCCGGGGGACCGGCATCGCGAGCAGGTACTTCAGGCTCGACCACGACGCCTCGCTCGCGATCGTGTCGCCGTAGAACAGCGCCACGATCATCGGGAGCAGGAACGTGCCGGAGACGAACAGCGCGAGCACCACGAAGTTCGGCGCGCTCGCGGTGGCGAGGTCGACGAACCCGCCGCTGCGGCGGTTCGGGTTGGCCTGCCCGATCTCGAACGCGATCACCAGGATGAACGGCAGCAGCGCGACGAACCCCAGCATGAGCTGGGTCCGCCGCCGCTTGAGCTGCCGCTTCAGTTCGACGCCGAGCCGCAGCGTCCGGTCGGCGCGATAACCCGCCACCGCCCCGTCCGGGCCGACCTCGGTCCGCTCGTGCGACGCGACCTCGGTCAGCTCCAGCAGTGCCGCCGGGTCGGTGTGCACGCCGTGATCCGCGCGGGTCACCGGGGAAGAACCATTGGTCTTACTCACTCTTGGAGTCCTCTCCGACCAGCTGCAGGAACGCGTCTTCCAGCCGTCGCCGCGGTCCGGCCTGCTCGACCGCGACCCCGGCCCGCACGAGGGCGGCGACCGCTTCGGCGCGGGCGAGACCGTCGAGATCCGCGTGGACCAGTTCACCGTCGACGTCGACGCCGGAAACGCCGCCGACCTTTCGCAGTGCTTCGGCCGCTTCGTCGGGCTTGTCGACCCGGAACGTGGCCTCGCCGCTGGACGCGGCCAGCTCGCCGACCTCGCCCGAGGCGACCAGCATGCCGCGGTGCATCACGACCACGTGCGTACAGGTCTGCTCGACCTCGGCCAGCAGGTGGCTCGAGACCACCACGGTGCGTCCGGTCGCCGCGTAGCGCTGGAGCACCTCGCGCATCTGGTGGATCTGTGGCGGGTCGAGCCCGTTGGTCGGTTCGTCGAGCACCATGAGCTCCGGCAGGCCGAGCATCGCCTGCGCGATCGCGAGCCGTTGCCGCATGCCCTGGCTGTAGGTGCGGACCCGCCGGTTCACCGCGTCGCCCAGCCCGGCGATCTCCAGTGCCTCGGCGAAATGCGCCTTGTCCTTCGGGCGGCCCGTGCTCGCCCAGTACAGTTCCAGGTTTTCCTTGCCGGACAAGTGCGGAAGGAAGCCCGAACCCTCCACAAAGGACCCGATCCGGGACAGCACCGGCGCGCCGGGCGCGATCAGGTGACCGAACACGCGGATGGTGCCCGCCGTCGGCGTGATGAGCCCCATCAGCATGCGCAGGGTCGTCGTCTTGCCCGCGCCGTTCGGCCCGAGCAGGCCGAGCACCTGACCGGATTCGACCCGGAAGGACAGGTCCTTCACCGCGACGAACCCGCCCGCGTAGGCCTTGCGCAGTCCTTCGATCACCAACGGCGTCTTCGCCAGGCTCTCGTCGACGTCGTGCGCGCGGCGGCGGCGGAACGCGGCGATCACCGTGATCGCGATACCCGCGAGCAGTGTCCCGGCGATCCCGAGCAGTTGCGCGGTGGGCGCGCCCGCGCCGACCGAGGTGCCGTGGACGACCGGGACGCCGAGCTGCCCGCCGTCCGCCAGTTCGACGCGGAACACCGCGGGTTCCACCGGCGTCGCGAACGCCTGGTCCGTCGTGCCGACGACCAGCCGGAGCGTGTGCCCGGCCTCCAGGGGCCGCACGATGCCCGGCAGGGTCACCGTCACCTCGACCGGGCTGCCGTCGGCGGGAAGACCGGAAACGCGGAGGGGCGCGACCGCGTTGGCCGGAAGGGTGCGGACACCCTCCGAGTTGACGTCGTAGAGCTTCGCGAACAGAACGGCTTCCTTCTGCGGGGCGGCGGCGGACGGATCCGCCGAGACCCGCAGGCGGACCGTGGACGAACCGGCCGCGATCGTCTGCGCGTCGAGCGGCGGCGTCGCGAACTGCGCGGCTTGACCCGGTGGGTCCACACTGAACAGTCCGGACAGCCGGGACGAACCCGCCACCGCCCCGTTCAAACCGGGGATCCCGCTCACCGCGGCCGGGTTGCCGCCCGCGGGCCGGACGACCTGCTGGGCCAGGCCCGCCAGCGTGAACCGCCGCCGTTCGGTGGCGTCCCCGGTGGCTCCCGGGTACGCCGGGGCGGTGACCGTCCGGACCGAGGGGGCGCCGTTGGCCCGCAGCGTGCCCTGGATGTCGTAGCTGAAGCCGGTGCCGGGATCGGTGCCCTGCCCGGTGAGGGAGAACTTGAGGAAGTCGGCGATCTGCGCCCGCAGCTTCTGGCCGGGCTTCCCGCCGTCGTGGCCGCCGGTGTACCAGATCGTGCGGACCTTGCCGCCCGCCGCGGCGATCTGCCGGGCGGTCGCGTCGGACTGGTCCAAACCGAACAAGGTGTCGCTTTCGCCCTGCACCAGCAGGGTCGGCACGGTGATCTTGTCCGTCACGGACGCGGGGGAGACGCGGCGGAGCAGGTCGACGGTCTTCTGGCTCGCCTTGCCGGTGGTCGCGAGTTCGGTGTAGGCCTGGCAGACGTCGGCGGTGAACCGTCCACACGGGTCAGCCGGGCCGGGCGTGGGCCGCTGGCCGTTCGGACCGCCGAGCGGCAGGGACTGCGCCGCGGCACCCGCCGCGCCCGTACCCTGGGAAGCACCGGATTCGCTCGTCTCGTCACCGGCTTCGGGCGCGTCGTCGGCGGGGGAGCCGCCCTGTGCCGCGCCGGAGCCGGCGGAGAAGAAGATGCCGGCCCACGACCTCTTGAAGACGCCGTCCGCGGTGAACGCGCCGGCGGCGGGAGTGGTCGCCGTCGAAGGCGCGGCCGAGGCGGCGTTCGGGAAGAGCCCCTGAGCGAGGTCGTTGTAGGTGATCACCGGCGCGATCGCGTCGACTCGCTTGTCGGTCCCGGCGAGCAGCAGGGAAAGCGCGCCGCCGTACGAAGCGCCGGACACGGCCACCTTCGGGTCGCCGTTCTCGCTGAGGACTTCGGGCCGCGAGGCCAGGTTGTCGATCAGCTTCCTGGCGTCCGCGACTTCGCGGTCGGGGTCGTTCAGCGCGATCTTCCCGGTGCTGCGGCCGAAGCCACGCGCGGACCAGGCGAGTACGACGAAGCCCTTCTCGGCCAGTTCGCGGGCTTCGGTGGCGACACTGTTCTTGTCACCGCCGAAACCGTGGGCGAGCAGGACGGCGGGCGCCGGGGTCCGCTCGGGAAGGTACGTGGTCGTGTCGATCTTGACGACCGCGGACGAGCCCGGGACTTCGGGCAGGTCAAGGGTCGCTTCCTGGGTTTTCACTGCGGACGGCGCGGGGTCGCTGTTCGTCCACACGACGGCCGCGGCGGCCAGGACCACCACGACCGCGGCGAGCGCGGTGAGCTTCGCGCCTCGCGTGCGAGGGAGCGGGATTCGGGGCACGGAATGACCGTATTTCACCGAACCTGAGAGTCGCCTTCCCGGCACACACAGACCACACAAGCGTGGTGTCAGCCGTCGCCGGAATGGGTATCCGGCGTGGGAAAAGAGGTGAGTGTGACGGGAGTTACGCCACCATCTTGGTGACAAGGGCAACCTTAACTGGCGTCATGCGTACAGAGAGGTCAAACTGGACCAGCTGTGAGGGGAGTATTCCTTCGCGGCGGTGTCGTCAGCACGGTGGTCTTCGCAGGCCCCCGGCACCGTCGGCCGGTCTCGCACCGGCGGAAGAGACCTCCGGTTAGTTGCTGCTGTGCACTATCCGGAGGGTTGGTTACATGTCTGTTCCCCTGTGGCTATGGATCGCCACCGTCGGCGGTCTGCTCGCGCTGATCGCACTCGACCTGGTCATCGTCGATCGCAAGCCGCATGAGGTCACCACCGGCGAAGCCGCGCGGTGGGTCGTCTTCTACGTCGCCGTGGCCGTCGCGTTCGGCATCGGTGTCTGGGTCTTCGGGGGACACGACCCCGGCGTCGAGTTCTTCACCGGGTACATCACCGAGTACTCGCTGAGCGTCGACAACCTGTTCATCTTCATGATCATCATGACGTCGTTCAAGGTGCCCGCGATCCACCAGCACCGCGTGCTGCTGATCGGCATCCTGCTCGCGCTCGCCATGCGCAGCGTGTTCATCGCCGTGGGCGCCGCGCTGATCGCGCAGTTCGTCTGGGTCTTCTTCCTCTTCGGCGCCATCCTCATCTGGACCGCGGTCAGCATGATCCGCAACAAGGACGAAGACGAGGAATACGAGGAGAACGCGCTCACCCGCTGGGTGCGCAAGCTCTTCCCGGTCACCAACGAGTGGCACGGGCACAAGTCCTTCGTGAAGAAGGACGGCAAGCGCTGGATCACCCCGATGTTCCTGGTGATCGTCGCGATCGGCAGCGCGGACCTGCTGTTCGCCGTCGACTCGATCCCGGCGATCTTCGGTATCACGCAGGAGGCCTTCCTGGTCTTCACCGCCAACGCCTTCGCGCTGATGGGTCTGCGCCAGCTGTACTTCCTGCTCGGTGGCCTCGTCACCAAGCTGGTGTACCTGTCCTACGGCCTCGCGGTGATCCTGGCCTTCATCGGCGCCAAGCTGTTCCTGCACGCGCTGCACGAGTACGGCGCCGTGCCGGACTGGCTGGACATCAACAACTGGGTCTCCCTGGGTGTCATCATCGTGGTCCTGACCGTGACGACGTTGGCCAGCCTCTCGAAGGCGAAGAAGCTGGAAGCCGCTGAGCAGGACTCTTCGATCAGTAGTTAGAACTGCTAAGGATCGGGTACCGTCGGGGCCGTGCGTCCCGTTGACATCGAAGCCCTGACGGTCCCCGGCCTCCCCGCGCTGCGCGGCGACCTGTTGCTCACCGCGGTGAGCAGGCCTGATCTGAAGACGAACAGCTACCGTGGCGGCCTGCGCAGGGTCGACCCGGGCGGTGCCGGGGAAGGGCCTTGGACCCACGGGACCAAGGACTCGGCCCCCGTCATCTCCCCGGACGGCCGGTGGGTCGCCTTCCTCCGCGCGGGGGAGGGTTCCGGGCGCCAGGCCAAGCCGCAGGTGCACCTCATCGCCGCCTCCGGTGGCGACGCGAAGCGGATCACCGACCTGCCCCTCGGCACGGGCGCCCCGGTTTGGGCGCCCGATTCGCGCCGGATCGCCTTCGTCGCCCGCGTGCCCGAGCCGGGCCGTTACGGCACGGAGAACGCGGACGGCGAAACCCTGGAGCCGGGCGAAGAAGCTCCGCGGCACATCACGAACCTCTTCTACCGGGTCGACGACGCCGGCTTCCTCAACGACCGTCCACAACGTCTGTTCGTAGTGGACGCCGTCGCCGCACTGGAAGAGACAGCGCCCGCCGCTCTCACGCCGCTGACCGACGACCGGGCCGACGTCGAGCATCCTTCGTGGACGGTCGACGGCGAGTCCGTCCTGATCGTCGCGCCCCGTGACTGGGCCGTCGAGGACACCGTCCGCTCGGACGTCTACGCCGTGCCCGCCGGGGGCGGCGAACCCCGGCTGCTGGTCCGGACCGCGGGCACCGCGGCCAAACCGGTCTCCACTCCGGACGGTTCGATCCTGTTCTACGGCACCGAATTCCCGGCGCTGGAGGAGATCGCCCGCAACACCGGGCTCTGGCACGCGCCGTGGCCGTCCGGTGACGAGCCCTCGGCCGCACGGCGGCTGACCGACGTCGAAACTGTGGACTGCGACAACGCGGCGGGCCCGCCGTCCGTCCTCGGCGACGAGGCGCTCGTCGTGGTCCGCACCCGCGGTGCCGCCGAGTTGCGCGCCGTTCCGCTCGACGCCGAGCTGGCCGAGCTGAAGTCGTTGCGATACCTGGCAGGCGAGTACGCCGCGGTGAAGTCGTTCGTCGTCGACGGCGCGCGGATCGCCGCCGTGATCGGGACGCCCGAGAGTTCCGGCGACGTCGTCCTGCTGTCGGACGAGGAACCCCGCGTCCTCACCGACTACTCGAAGCCGTTGCGGGACATCGGGATCCTGCCGCTGGAGGAGCTGGACGCGACCGCGCCCGACGGCTATCCGGCGCACGGCTGGATCGTCCGGCCCGAGGGTGAGGGGCCGCATCCCGTGGTCCTGATGGTCCACGGCGGACCGTTCGCGGCCTACGAATGGAAGGTCTTCGACGAGGCGCAGGTGCTCGCCGAGGCGGGCTACGCCGTCGTCCTGGGGAACCCTCGCGGTTCCGCCGGCTACGGCGAAAGCCACGGCCGCGAAATCGTCCACGGCCTCGGCACCGTGGACGCGGACGATCTGCTGGCACTGCTGGACGAAGCGCTGAAACTGCCCGATCTGGACAGCGACCGCGTCGGCGTGATGGGCGGCTCGTACGGCGGCTTCATGACCAGCTGGCTCGCCGCGCACCACGGCGGCCGGTTCCGTGCCGCGTGGAGCGAGCGCGCGGTCAACGACTGGGACTCGTTCACCGGCAGCTCCGACATCGGCTGGTTCTTCTCGGGAGGCTACGCCGGCGACGATCACGAAGAGCTGCGCAAGCGCAGCCCGCTGACCTACGCGGGGAAGATCGACATCCCGTTCATGGTCGCGCACTCCGAGCAGGACTGGCGATGCCCGCTGGAGCAGGCGCAGCGGATGTACGTGGCACTGCGGCAGAACGGCGTCGCGGCGGAATTCCTGCTGTTCCCCGGCGAGGGGCACGAACTCACCCGTTCGGGGCAGCCTCGGCACCGGGTGCAGCGATTCGACGCCGTACTGGAGTGGTGGGGCCGGCACCTCTGATCCCTCGGGTCACCGGATGTTATGAAGGGGACTTTCATCGCAAAATTTGCGATGAAAGTCCCATTCATAACATCTCTCAGCTGAGCAGCGTGTAGTTCAGCTCTTCGCACACCCGGCCCAGCGGGACGTCGAGCCCCGGGTGGTCCAGGGGGAGGAGTACGTCCGGCGCGACCGGCAGCGAGTTCCCGGCGGGCGGATCCCACAGCGCGAGCGCGGGGCCGCCGGAGTCCATGGACGACCGGTACCAGACACCGTCGAGGTCGCCGAAGGCGGCGCGGATGGCGCGAGCCCAGGCTTGCGTGATCTTCTTCGGCCCGCTGGAGATCTCCTGCGAGGCGCCGACGCGGGTCGGCCACAGGCCGGCGAGGTCGAGCAGCCGCAGGGTGCGGGTCGGCCGGACGACGACCAGGCGGGGACCGCGGGATTTGCGGTCGACCGTCGACGTGGTCTGGAAGACCTCCGCGATGCTGGTGCGCACGGTGAGGCCGAAGTACAGGACGCCGTTGCCGGGGTCGGTGACCGGGCGGCCGCCGCGACCCGGCGTCTGCGGGTCGAAACGGCCGTGCGGGAGCGGACCGCTGTAGCGGAACGTGTTCCACTGCTGGGGGTGGTTGCCGTGCGCGGTGAAGATCCTGACCAGCCTGGTGCCGGGATGCACCGTCACCACGTCGTTGGTGCGGTGCAGCTCCTTGACCAGGACAGAGCGCGCGGGCGGCAGGGGGAGCCGGGCCATACCTCGGGAGTCGTCCGTCCTTGTCGGGTGATCTTGCTCGATGGGGTCAGCCTACGGCCTACCCCCGACTGAAATTTTCCGTCGTCGGGCAGAACACCTTAGAACGGGGAGCCCAGCGTGGCCACCAGTCTTGCAACATGTTCGGGATCTCCGCCGGAGAGCAGCCACTGCCGCGGGGTGGCGGGGTGCTCGTTGATCACCAGATCGGCCTGCGGAGTACTCATGAACGCGGCGACGACGAGCGCGGGCTGGTCCTCGGGGACGGCGCGCAACACGACCTCCAGGCCGGGCAGCACCCCGGAGCCGGTGAACTGCCAGGAAGGCAGCCGCCAGCCCTGGTCCTTCCAGCCGGTGAGCCTGCCCTCCTTCAGGCGGTGGCGGATGCGGCTGTCGTCCACGCCGAGTGCTTTCGCCGCCTCCAGCACGCTCAGCGCCGAATCGGCGAGCACGGCGTGCGCGGCGACCGTGCGGGCACGGAAGTCCGGTTCGTCCTCGCTGCGGGGGGAGAGGTCCAGGCCGACGTCGGTGAGCGCGGCCCGCTGGTCCGCCGAGAAGTAGTGCGACGGGTCGGGGTTGGGCGGCGAAAGCCTCCGCGCGGCGTCCTCGACGAGGGTCAGGAACTCGTCGGCGTCGACCTTCAGGCCCGCCTTGGCGAGGACGTTCTCGAGCGCTATCGACATAGCGCCTAGAGTAACGCGTTTGTGCGGGTTCGTGCGGTCTCATCTCGGTTTCGTGGGGGAATTCACCAGAGACGAACACAGAGTGCACGGAATCACACACGCGCAGTAGGCAATATCGCAACAGTGTGCCCGTATCGGGCGAGCTTGTCCAGACACTCGGCTTGACAGGTCGTAGGAGGGAATTTACCTTCCGAAAGGTAATCGATTTCTTCCCACCGCTTCGGAGAACCCGGCTGGCATGGGGCCGGCTTGGGGGAACAAGGGGGTGGGGCGTTCCTGGGCGGCCGGTGCGAACCGGTCGCCCAGGCACGTCGTGCATCCGGGATCTCCGAAATCGGACGCCGTCAGTCGCGCCGCGAACTGCGGCGCACGATCAGCTTCGCCTGCAGTGTGGTCGTCGTGGCCTTGCGCTTGCTGTCGCCGATCCGGGCGAGCAGCAGCTCGGCGGCGACCCTGCCGACCTCGTTCGCGGGCTGCGCGACCACGGTCAGCGGCGGATCGATCAGCGTCGTCCACGGCGCGTCGTCGAACGACACGATCCCCACGTCCTGTCCCGACCGCAGGCCACGCGAGGCCAGCGCCTCCAGGACACCGATCGCCATCGTGCTGTTGCCGACGAGCAGCGCGTCCGGCGGCTCGGGCTCGTCGAGCAGGCTGAGTGCGGCGAGCCTGCCGCCCTCGGCGCGGAACTCGGCACGCCGGGTAAGCGCGTTCTCCGCGCCGACGGCGTCGGTGTAGCCCGCCAGCCGGTCTTCGGCCGTGCGCACCCCGGGCGGCCCGCTGACGCAGGCGACCCGCCGGTATCCGCCGTCGAGCAGGTGCCGCGTCGCGTCGCGGGCGGCGAGCCGGGTGTCGACCAGCACCTGGTCGCCGGTGTTCTCCAGCAGTGGCCTGTCGACGGCGACCACGGGTGTGCCCCGTTCGGTCAGCCTGTCGACGTTGGTGGCCCGGCCGGTGGGGGAGAGCACCACGCCGGCGACGCGTTCCTGGAGGGCGACGTCGATGTAGCGCCGTTCCTTCTCCTCGTTGTCGTCGGCGTTGCACAGCACCACCGAGTAGCCCGCGGTCTGCGCGATGTCCTCCACACCGCGGGCGATCGCGGTGAAGAACGGGTTCTCCACGTCGGAGATGATGAGCGCGAGAACCGCGGTTTCCTGACGGCGCAGATTTCGCGCGAGCCCGTTCGGGTGATATCCCAATTCCGCGGCGGCGGCCTGTACCCGTGCCGCGAGAATCGGGTCCACAGTGGACTTACCGTTGAGCGTCCTCGACACGGTCGCCGTCGAAACCCCGGCCTTCGCCGCCACGTCGTTGATGGTGGCCACCGTGACCTCCCCTTCTGCAGGTGTCTTGACACCTTCGCACGGGAAGAATAGCTTGACCGACAATCGTTACCATCCGCTGATCGCGCTACTCGCGCTTGAAAGTTCGGGGGTGCCGTGGGCGACCCGGGTCTGGTGCTCGGCATCGACATCGGCACCTCGAGTTCCAAAGGTGTCCTCGTCGATTCCCAGGGCACCGTGGTGGCACGAGCATCCCGTCCGCACGATACCTCACGGCCTCGCCCCGGCTGGTTCGAGCACGACGCCGAAGCCGTGTGGTGGCGGGACTTCCTGGTACTGGCAAGGGAACTCTCGGCAGGAGCCGGGGATCATCCCATCATCGGAGTGTCGGTCAGCGGGATCGGTCCGGTGCTCCTTCCCGCGGACGATTCCGGGAAACCGTTGCGCCCGGCGATCCTTTACGGCGTCGACACCCGCGCACATGACGAAATCCGTGAGTTGAACCGGGAACTCGGCGAAGAATCCATTGTGGAACGTGGTGGGAGCGCGCTCGGCTCGCAGGCCATCGGGCCGAAATGGCGCTGGCTGGCCAAGAACGAACCGGAGGTGTTCGCACGGTCGCGGCTGTTCCTGATGGCGAGTTCGTTCCTCGTGCTGAGGCTGACCGGTGAATACGTCCTCGATCATCATTCCGCGAGCCAGTGCGACCCGATGTACGACCTGCGCGAGGCCCGGTGGGCGCCGGACCGGGCCGCCGCGGTCGCTCCCGGCGTCGAGCTGCCCAGGCTCGCGTGGCCGACCGAGGTGGTCGGCTCGGTCACCGCCGAGGCGGCGGCGGAAACCGGCCTGCCGCAAGGGATCCCGGTGACGGCGGGCACGGTGGACGCCTGGGCGGAGGCGACCAGCGTCGGTGTCGTCGCGCCCGGGGACACGATGCTCATGTACGGCACCACGATGTTCCTGATCCAGACGCTCTCCGATCCTCGCCCCGGCCCGGGGTTGTGGACGACCCGCGGCGCGTTCCCCGGTACCTATTCACTGGCCGCGGGCATGGCCACGTCCGGCGCGATCACCGACTGGCTGCGCGAACTCTTCGGCGGGGAGTTCGGGGAACTGGCCGCGGCGGCGGGCGACGTCCCGGCAGGCAGCCGCGGCTTGCTGATGCTGCCGTACTTCGCCGGAGAGCGGACACCGATACCGGATCCGGACGCGCGCGGCGTCATCGCCGGGCTCACCACGTCCCACGGCCGTGCCGAGCTGTACCGCGCGGCGCTGGAAGGCACCGCGTTCGGGGTGCGGCACAACCTCGAGGCCATGCGGGAAGCCGGTGGCGGCACCCGCCGGTTCGTCGCCGTCGGTGGCGGGACGCGGGGCGGCGTGTGGACACGCATCGTCAGCGACGTCGCGCGGATCGAGCAGGAGATCCCCGCGGAAACCATCGGTGCCGCGTTCGGTGACGCCGTTCTCGCCTCCTTCGCCCTGGGGCGGGAACCGGATATCGAAGCCTGGAACCCGGTCACCGAGATCGTCCGCCCCGGCGCGGACGCCGATGTCTACGACGAGTTCTATCCGCACTACCGTGCCCTTTATCGGTCCACAGTGGACATCTCGCACTTTTTGGCGCGGAAGAACTCCCTGGCCTGAACCCCGGCGAATTCCCGGCAATCCCGGCTCAGATGGGCTTGATCGGCGTAGCCCGCCGAGAACGCCAGCGAGGCGAGATCGGGCGCCGTCCCCGCGAGGCGGATGGCACGCTGGAATCGGGTGACGCGCAGGTAGGTCGCCGGGCCGTAGCCGACCGCTAGGGTGAACCGCCGCCGCAACTGCCGTTCCCCGGTCGTGAACCGCTCCAGCGCGGCGGCAACCCGGGGGACTCCGCCGTCGAGCCTGGCGATCAGCTCCGAGATCTCCCCGTCCGGCCGTCCGGTTCGGCGTTCCGCGACGACGTCCGCCAGCGAGGCGGCGCCGCGGAGCACCCGCTCGGTCAGCAGTTCGCCTTCCCTGCCCCACAGGTCGCCGAGGGGGACACGCTGATCGCGCAGCTCGTCGGCGCCCAGCCCCAGGACACCGCCCGCGCCGCCGGGGGCGAACCGCACGCCGCGGACCCGGGCGCCGGGCGGCGTCTCCCAGGTCCAGGCCGTGGTGTCCGGCCCCGCGACGAAGACCTCGCCGCCGCAGTCCACCAGGTCGACACAGCCGTCGGGCACGATCCGCTTCGGCGCCTGGCCCGTGTCCTCCCACAGGCAGCGCACCACGTCCCGCAACCCGCCGGGTGCCGTCGTCTCCCGATACACGGTTGCCATGATGCCCCCGGGCTACGACAGAATCGGACCGTGTCCGAAGCAGAGATCGATTCACTGGCCTGGATCCACGTCCGCGACCGCCGTCTGCTGTCGGTGCGGACCGAGGGGAAGGCCAAGTTCTACCTGCCCGGAGGCAAACGCGAGCCAGGGGAAGGCGATGTCGGCGGGCTGTGCCGGGAGATCAGGGAGGAACTCGGCGTCGAACTCGACCCGCGGAGCTTCCGCTTCTTCGCGGTGCTGAACGAGCAGGCCGACGGCTACGCGGACGGCCGCCGCGTCCGGATGACCTGCTACACGGCCGAGCATCACGGCGAGCCCGCGCCGGGCAGGGAGATCGCGGAGTCCGCCTGGCTCTCCTCGGCCGACGCCCATCGTTGCCCGCCGGCGGGGCGGCGGATGCTCGGGATGCTCGCCGACGCGGATCTCGTCGATTAGATCACTCAAAGTGAGCTGTTCGGCTCACTGTGTTTACGCCAACCGCCCTTTGACCAGGCACTCTGCAGTCACGGGGACACCCAAAAGGGTGAATATCGGGTTTCTTCCCGATAACGGCTAACGCGGAGTCACTTTCGAGCGAGAAGTAGTCGACGCACTCGACGGAAGTGCGCTCGGACGAGAGAAGACCTCTCCATGGGTGTTCCCACCGCGACCCCTCCGGCATCGGCGCCGGGGCAGGGTGCCCCCGGCAGGCTGAAGCCGCTGGGGACCGTCGTGGTCGTGCTGGGGGTGATGGCCGTCGCCGTCACCCTGACCGGTTACGTACTGCCGAAGGCCTCCCGTCCGGTGCAGAGTCCGCCCGCCCCGCGGGTCGAACAGGCCGCGGCCGCCGTGCGGGCCGTGACGCACTCGGTCGTCTACGAACTTTCCGGTGCGAAGGGCGCTCAGAACGTCACCTACGTCGCGCAGGGCTCAGAGCTCATGCAGAAGACCGAGGTGACGGCGCCGTGGAGCACCACCTTCGAGCGCGCGAGCCAGGAAGGGCGCGACGAGTTCTACAGCCTCTCCGCGCAGGGCTCGGGTAGCGGCGCGCTGCGGTGCCGGATCCTCGTCGACGGCGAGGTCGTCAGCGACCGCGCAGCCCCCGCCCCGGGCGCGCCGGTGACCTGCACTTCCTAGTGGGTCTGCGGCAGGATCATCCGCGTGACGGATGGTGCGATCGCTTTCGGCCCGGTGCTCGCCGTTGTCCTCGCCGTGCTGGCGATCTTCGGCGCGGCGGTGGTGCAGTTCGGGCAGCTGGGGCAGGGCAAGGCAGTGCTGTTCGCGGCCGCGCGCGCCGTCGTGCAGCTCGCCGCCGTCTCGCTGGTGATCGTCGGGATCCTGAAGTCGGGCTGGCTGACCGGCGGGTTCGTGCTGCTGATGTTCACGATCGCCACGGTCACTTCCGCGCGCCGGATCGGCGTGGCGAAGGATCTGGCGTGGGTCGCGCTCGCCATCGCGTCCGGTGTGGTGCCGGTGCTGACGCTCGTGCTCGCGACCGGGGTGGTCCCGTGGCGGCCCATCGCGATCGTGCCGATCGCCGGGATCGTCATCGGTGGCGCGATGTCCGCGACCTCCCAGGCGGCGAGGCGAGCGCTGGACGAACTCGTGTCCCGGCACGGCGAGTACGAAGCCGCGCTGGCGCTGGGATTCCTCCGCCGCCCGGCCGCGCTGGAGATCTGCCGCCCCTCGGCGGGGCACGCGCTGATCCCCGCGCTCGACCAGACGCGGACGGTCGGCCTGGTGACCCTGCCCGGCGCCTACGTCGGTGTCCTCCTCGGTGGCGCCGGGCCGCTGCAGGCCGGGGTGACCCAGGTGCTCGTGCTCATCGGGCTGCTGGCCGCGGAGGCCGTCGCGGTCTTGGTCGCCGTGCACCTGGTCGCGGCGGGCCGGATCAGCCGAAAGGCGACTGAAGATGTGACGTGTCGTTGAACCGTCGCACCATCCAGTCTTCGCCCGAAACCACCAGGTGGGAGATCGAGCCGTTGTCCGCCCCGAGGAACGCGAACCGGTTCCCCGCGGCGCCGGCCTGCGCGAAGACCTCACCGATGACGCCGCCGTGGGTGAACACCGCGATCCGCCGGTCCGGGTTGGCCGCCGCGAGCCTGCCGATGGCCGCCTTGATCCGGCCGCCGAACGACTCCATCGACTCCGCGCTCGGGATGACGTCCCAGCGCTGTTCCCGCCAAAGCCGCTCGACGATCGGGTGACCTTCGTGGGTGTAGCGCCGGAAGAGCCCGTTCTCCCAATCCCCGAGATGGATCTCCCGTAGGTCGGCTTCGACCTCCGGCGTGAGCCCGAGCTTCGCCGCCAGCGGTGCCGCTGTCTGCGACGTCCGGCGCAGCGTCGTCACGTACAGGGCGGCGATCCGCTCGTCCGCCAGCCGGCGGCCGACCCGCTCGGCGTGGTCGCGGCCGTCCGGCGCGAGGTCCGGATCGGCCTGCCCGTCGACGAGGTCGAACGGTGCGTCGCCCTTCGCCGGGGCCGATTCGCCGTGGCGGACAAGGAAGATCTCGGTCGCGCCGGGCGGGGGAGAGAACCGGTGCTGACGGTATTCGACTTCCTGCTCAGGGGTGCTCATGACCGCCGACGATACCCAGCTAGCCCAGCTGTTTGTCCACGAAACACCAGCGCCAGGTCTCACCGGGCTCGTGGCTGCGCATCACCGGGTGCAGGGTCTCGTGGAAATGCTCGGTCGCGTGCTTGCCCGGTGAGGAGTCGCAGCAGGCGACGTTCCCGCATTTGACGCATTCGCGCAGGTGCACCCAGGTCATCCCGTTCTCGACGCAGACGGCGCAGACGTCGGGCGAACCGATCTCGACAGCGGGCCAGTCCTTGGTCAGATGCTTGCAGGATCCCGCCGTCGCGGCGGGGGTGCGCAGTTCCCGATCGGAGTCCGGCACGGTCTCCTCCTCCCTGTCCAGCATGGATTCCTCGATGTCGAGGCGTTCGAGGATCCGGCGCAGGACATCATCATCGGCCATCCCGGAGTCGCGCGCCTCCAGAAACTTCTCCCGTTCGACTTCGAGCAGTCTCATCCGCAGGCGCCGGTAGGCGTCGCTCGGCGTTTCGGTCAGGGCGCTCTGCCTGCCGAGCTCCTCCCAAGCCGAGTCCGAGCGGTGCTGGAGCCGGCTGCGCAGGCGTTCGACGATGTCGTCCGGATCGTCGGCGGTCCGGATCTTCTCCAGTTCGTCGAGCGCGGCCCGGGTCATGTTGTTGAGCACGGCCGCCTCCTGCAGCGCGTCCTCGGCGGGGTCGGGCGGCGGCAGTTTCAGCCGCCGGACCAGGACCGGCAGCGTCGTCCCGTGCAGCAGCAGCGTTCCCGCCACCACGACGAACGCGACCAGCACCAGCACGGCCCGCTGCGGAGTGTCCGCGGGCAGCACGAACGCCGCCGCGAGCGTGACCACCCCGCGCATCCCCGCCCAGGCGATCACCGCCGAGTACCGCCACGGCCAGGCGTGACGGCGGAAAGTCCGCCGCGCCAGGCCGATACCCACCATCCAGATGATCCGGGAGACGATGGTCGCGGCCAGGGTGGCGGCGCAGATCAGGACCAGTTCGAGCGCGCTCAGCCCGCTGTCGCCGACCTCGGTCATGATCCGGCGGACCTGCAGGCCGATCAGCAGGAAGACGATGTTCTCCAGCAGGAACTGGATGGTCTGCCAGTTCAGCCTGCTGGCCAGCCGCGAGCGGCCCGAGAGCATGCTCGGCGCCTTGTGCCCGAGGATCAGCCCCGCGACGACCACGGAGATCACGCCGGAACCGTGGATGGCTTCGGCGGCCAGATAGGCGACGAACGGGACCACCAGCGAAAGCGCGGTGTCGGTGACCGGATCTTCGAGGCGGGTGCGGATCAGCGCGCCGAGCGCGCCGACGGCGAAGCCGATCACCAGGCCGCCGCCCGCGGCCAGCAGGAAGTCCCCGCCCACCTGCAGCAGGCTCACCGAGCCCGCGATGGCCGCGATGGCGGTCCGCAACGCGACCAGCGCGGCCGCGTCGTTGAACAGGCTTTCGCCCTCCAGCAGCCTGGTCAGCTTGCGCGGCATCCCGACCTTGCGGGCGACGGCGGTGGCCGCGACCGCGTCGGGCGGGGCCACCACCGCGCCGATCGCGAGCCCGGCGGCGAGCGGCAGACCGGGGATCACCAGCCACGCCACGACGCCGACCGCGGCCGTGGTGAAGATGACGAGCCCCACCGACAGCAGCAGGATCGGCCCGCGATTGCGGCGGAAGTCGATCAGCGACGTGCGGATCGCGGTCGCG
Organism: Amycolatopsis speibonae; assembly: GCF_042647925.1. Taxonomy (NCBI): domain Bacteria; kingdom Bacillati; phylum Actinomycetota; class Actinomycetes; order Pseudonocardiales; family Pseudonocardiaceae; genus Amycolatopsis; species Amycolatopsis speibonae. The sequence continues at coordinate 25,112 of NZ_JBHRWK010000163.1, read as the reverse complement.
TACAACAGCGGGGGCAGCAACCCCAGCAGGACGACCTCCGGGTCCAGTTCGTACTCCGGGACCCCCGGGATGTACGAGGCGACGACCCCGACCGCGATCAGGCACAGGGGCGCCGACCAGTCGAGTTTCCGCGCCGCGGCGGTGACCAGGAGGACGGCCACCACCAGTGCCACGAGTTCTACCGCGATCTCCACGCCGCTCATCATCACCCGAGAGCCCCGGTGCGCGCGCACCGAGGCCCGGCTAGCGCTGTTCGATCCGCACCAGGTTGCCCGCCGGGTCGCGGAACGCGCAGTCGAAGGCGCCGTAAGGCTGCTTGAGCGGCTCCTGGACGACGTCGGCGCCGGTCGCCTGGATCCGGTCGAAGGTCTCGATCAGGTCCGAAGTGGACAGCAAGATGGCCCCGTAGGTGCCTTTGGTCATCAGTTCGGCGACCGTGGCGCGTTCCTCGTCGGTGATCTCCGGACCGGCGGCCGGGGAATGGAGCACGAGCGACGTCCCCGGCTGCCCGGGCGGTCCGACGGTGGCCCGGTGCGGGCCGTCGTCACGTATCTCGAAGCCCAGGATGTCGCGATAGAAGGAAAGGGAAGCCTCGAGATCGTCGGCGGGGAGGAAGGACGCGTGAATCGAGAGGATCATGCGACTCAAGGTAGGTCGGGGCGCGGGGAGGCCGCTTCTCTATTCCTGATCGGTCGCATGACCTGTTTGACGACGCAGCCGGGCATGCCGCGGCCCTCTTCCGCCGCTTGCTTGCGGTAGGTGCTCGGCGAGATGCCGACCAGCTCGGAGAACCGTGTGCTGAAGGTGCCCAGCGACGAGAAACCGACGTCGAAGCAGACCTCGGTGACCGACATGTCCCCGCGCCGCAGCAGCATCATGGCCCGCTCGATCCGGCGGGTCATCAGGTAGCTGTAGGGCGATTCGCCGTACGCGGCGCGGAACTCGCGGCTCAGGTGCCCGGCCGAGACGTGCACGCCGCGTGCAAGCGCCTCGACGTCCAGCGGTTGCGCGTAGTCGCGATCGATCCGGTCGCGGACACGTCGCAGCATCGCGAGGTCGCGCAGGCGCGGGCCTGGGTCACGCTGTCCGGTCACCCGGAAAGCGTAACCCACGCCGGAACGGGAAAAGGCCCCTTCGCCGGGTGACGAAGGGGCCTCTCTCGCGTGCTAGACGGTGATCTTGTCGACGTTGGGGCCGCCGTTCGCCGTGGTGGCGACCGCCTTGATCTTGTTCGCCCCCGCCGCCAAGGCCATCTTGACGGTCCTGGTCGTCCAGTTCGGCCAGGCGCCGGTGCCGCCGAAGCCGACACCCGACGCGCTGATCGAGCCGTTGACGGAGAAGTCCAGCGGCCGGTCGGCCGTCGTCCCGTTGGCGTACCGGACGACGACGTCGTAGGTGCCCGCCGCCGGGACGTTGACCGTCCACTCGACCGAGCTGCCCGCCACGTTGTCGTAGTTGACGAACCCGCTGCCGGTGAACCCGGCGTGGTTGGACTCCACCGCGCCCTGGACGACCGTGGCGTCTTCAGCCTGGTAGTCGACCGGGTTGTTCGGACCGGGGCCCGAGCCGTCGGCCGGAACGGTCTGCGTGCCGGTGTTCCAGCCCGAGACCCGCACCGAAGGCTTGGAACCCTTGAGGTCGGCCGTGCGGTACTTCGCGGTCAGCGTGGTCGTTTCACCCGGCCAAAGGCTCACCGCGTTGTCGTTCCACTCCACCGGGAGCACCGGCTTTCCAGCGGCGTCCACGACCTTCGAGTCGACGTAGAACGCCGGGAGCTTGCCGCTCGAGGTGTTCTTCAGCGTCACCGTCGTCGTGGTGGTGCCGTCGGACCCGGCGGCCGACTTCGCCGTCGCGCTGACGGTGGACTGGCCAAGGTTCTTAAGCCCGGACAGATCGGCGTAGGCCGACTGCGGCGTGTAGTACCAGTCGCTGCCGCCCCAGTTCAGCGTGTCCGCCTTGGTGGACAGCCAGTACACGTTCCGGCTGACCTCCTTGCCGGACGAGTCGGTGAGCACCAGCTTCGCCAGGTAGGTCGTCGAAAGCCCGCTCACCGCCGGGACGGTGACCGCGGTGGACTTGGCACCCAGCGCGCCGACCGAAAGCCCGGTCTTGGTGTTGCTGTACTTCTCGGTTCCGTCGAGGTTGTACAGCTTCGTGGTCGCGGTCAGCCCGCTCGCCGCGTTCGACGTCTGGTTGATCACCACGACCGAGCGATTGTCGTGCGAGTACTGGATGTGCAGCGGCTCGTTGGCCTTCTTCGCACCGTAGTACGCGCCGTTCTGGTCCATGTAGGCGTCGAACAGCTGCCAGTGCAGCGAAGTCCACGGGCTGTTGAGCATCCAGTAGATCAACCCGGTCGACGGGTTGGTCGAGTCCGTGTAGTTGCGGGAGTGGGACTCGAATTCCGCCCGGACGTTCTCGTACTGCGCGAGCTGCGACTTCCGCACGAAGTCGGTCAGGTCCGCCGGAGCGCCGTAGCGCTTGGTGAGGGCGTTGCCGAACAGCTTCAGGTTGCCGAAGGTCTCGGAGGACGAGCGGTGGTACTGCGCGGCAGACGGGTTCTTCCACATCGTTTCGAGTTCACTGGCCGACATCATCCGCTTCAGGGTGTCCATCGTCGGGATGTCGACGCCGGCGCTGGTCTCGGAGTTGAAGCTCCACGCGCCGCCACGGTCCTTTTGCGACTTGTCGTACCAGTACACCGGCGGCACGTAGTCGTACGGGCCGTTCATCTTCATCCCGGACGCGCCGGTGATCGGGGACGGCCTCGCCGACGCCGCCGGGATCACCGGCGGCTGGAAGTCGGCGGCCTTCATCGCGTCGAGGTAGCCCTGCTCGATCCGCTTGTCCGGCGCGAAGTCACTGCCGATGTGGAAGGAGATGACGCTCGGGTGGTCACGCAGGCGCTCGGCCTCCGAGAACATCGACGCCTTGGCGATCGGGTAGTCCGACTCGACCCACGGCTCGCCCTTCTCGGAGCCGTTGACCTGGCCTTCCCACTTGTCGCAGCATTCCCAGCCGGGCATGGTCAGCACGCCCAGGTCGTCGGCGATGTCGAAGAACTCGTCCGGCTCGATGTGGCCTTCCAGCCGGACCGTGTTGAGCCCGAGGTTCAGCACGTACTTGAGCTTGTCGGCCGCCGCGGTCTCGTTCCAGCGCAGGAACAGGTCCGGTGTGTAGCCGCCGCCGCGGATCAGCAGCGGTTTGCCGTTGACGCTGTACTGTCGTCCGCCGCTGGAGTTCAGCGTCGCCTTGACGTCACGGACACCGAACTTCGACTTCGAGGCGTCGGACGCCGTACCGCCGGCACTCGCGGTCAGGTCGAGTTCGTACCGGTTCTGGCCGCCCATGCCGGCGGGCCACCACAGGTTCGGGTTGTCCAGGCCGACCACCGGGAAGGTGACGGTCTTGCGTTCCTTCGCGGCCAGCGAAACCGTCTGGCTGACCGGCTTGCCCGCGACCGTGCCGGCGACGGTGGTCTGCACCGCGTTCGCCGAGTCGTTGCGGACGTCGGCCTTCACCGTGAGGTCGGCGTGGCTGAGCGACGGGTTCAGCTTCTGGACCACGTGGGCGCTGCGCAGCGCCACCGGGCCGCCGCGCCGGACGAGGACGTCACGCACGATGCCCATGTTCTGGTCCGGCGGGGTCTGCGCCCAGTCGATCCAGCCCATCGAGAGGTCGTTGTTGGGATCGTTGGGGTAGACCTTGAACGCGATGCTGTTGGCGCCCTGGCGGACGTGCTCGGTGATGTCCAGGTCGTGGCGGGTGTAGGCGCCGTTGACCTGGTCCTTCGTCGCGATCTTGGTGCCGTTGACCCACACGTCGGCCTTCGAAAGGACGCCGCTGAAGTCGAGATATGTCCGCGACGAGGTGTCCTCGAGGTTCAGGTCGGTGCGGTACCACCACGGCACGGTGAACTGCGCCGTCGGGACGTTCTTCATGTTCGTCGAGTAGAACGGGTCGGCGTACTTGCCGTTCTGCAGCAATCCGGCGTAGACCGTCGAGCGCGACGACACCGGGTACCAGCCGGTGGCGGGGAAGCCCGGCTTCGACACCGCCGAGTCGTCGCTGACCTGTGCCGAGGACTGGATCGCGAAGCCGGGGATCGGGCTGGTGTTGCCCGCGGCGGCGCCGACGGACAGCGGCACGGCCACTTCCGCGCCGGTGGCGGCGGGAGCGGTGGTCACCCCGCAGACCGCGGCGGCCAGCGCGGTGACGGTCATGGCCAGTAATGGGATCCGGGTTCTCTTCTGCCGAAAACTCACGAGCGCGCCTCCTTGGGCACACGGCGGCGGACCTGGGCGGAAATCGTTAAGAAAGTTCCCTAACAATGTTGGGGGAGATGGTAGCCGCCACTTCTCGTCAGGACCAGACCCTTGCACCGGGTTCGTCAGCGGTGGCCGGTGCGCGCGGTCGCCCGGTCAGCTGACGGGTGCCACGTAGATCCACTGTCCGCCGGCGCGGACGAAAGCACTGTTCTCGTGCATGCTGCCGGGCCGGCGATCCTGCCGGTAGTGCGCCCGGAACTCCACGGTGCCCTCGTTCTCCAGCAGGCCGCCGCCGGTCTTGCCGAGGATCTCCAAAAACGTCCAGCGCTGCCCCGGGTCGAGTTCGAGGTCCGCGGGCCTGGTCTTCGGATGCCAGGTCTCGGTGAGGTACGCGGTGTCGCCGACGGCGAACGCGCTGAACCGCGACCGCATCAGGAGTTCGGCGGTCGGCGCCGCCGCGGTTCCCCGGTGGAAACGGCCGCAGCAAGCGCCGTAGGGCTCGCCGAGGCCGCATGGGCAACGGGATTCGTCGGTGATCGCAGGCACGCCGCCGATTGTGTCACCGCTTCTTCTGTCACCGCGCCGTCGTGGGGACTTCGAGGTCCCGTGCCTGCTTGAGCCAGCCGGTGAACAGGTCGGCGTCGATGTCTTCGACCGAGCGCAGCTTGACGTGCGCCATCTCCCGTGCGCTCGGCTCGAGCCTGCCGGACTCGTCGTCGACGACCTGTCCCTTCCAAAGCGCGAAAGTGACGTAGGAGGAGTACGCCTTCACCAGGCAGACGAGGTTCTTGCCCGCGGCTTCGCCCGCGCTCCAGGTGGGGGAGCCGTGGTACATCGCCTCGATGGAGCCCGGCAGGGCGGCGTTGACGATCGGGCGCAGTGCGGTGGCGACCTCACGCAGGTCCTCGGGCAGGGCGGCGAGGTAGTCGTCGACGTTCGCGAACTTGGCCATGACTTGTTTCCCTTCGATCGGTGTGCGCTCAGCTAACCGTCCGAAGGTTCAAGTTGTCAAGACAAAAAAATTATTCGGTGGCTGTGTTGTCGTTCCCGTCGTCGAGCACGCCCCACCAGAGGAAGTCGCGGGCCCGGGTCGCCGCGACCAGGTGCTGCCTGCCGCGCAGCTCACGGGTTTCCTCGTCGGCCTGCGTCCCGGTCACGTTCTCGTGGGTGCTCTCCAGCGCCAGCACGGCCTGGAAGTCGAGTCCCTTGGCGCGGTGCACGGTCCCGACCTTGAGCTTGCCGTCGGCCTCGCCGGTGTACTTTTCCAGCGCCAGCGTGGGGATCCCCGCCTCGCGCAGGATTTCGGTGCACCGGCTCAGATCCTTGTGCTGGAAGACGATCAGCGCCGAATGGTCGCGGCGGACCGGCAGGCCGCGGACCGCGTCGACCAGTGCGCCGGGGAGAGCGCGCGAGGAGCCACGCCAAGTGTCGGTGGTTCCGCCCGCGCTGGCCGATTCGGCCGCGCGCAGGGCGACCCCGTCGGCGCCGTCGAGGTCGTCCACCCGGTTCGTCGCGTCGAAGCGCTGTGCGAAGCCCAGCACCTCGGCGCGGTTGCGGTAGTTGACCTTCAGGATCTCTCCGCGGCCCTGGATCGGGATGCCGGCGTCGGACAGCCGCCACCCACCGGGGTAGACCTGCTGCTGCCCGTCGCCGACCAGCAAGAGCTTGTTCGGGCCGTCGCCGGCAAGTTCACGCAGCAGCCGCAGGCCGCACAGCGGGATGTCCTGGACCTCGTCGACGACGACCGCCGCGTACGGCGTTTCGAGCGGCCGCTTCACGAGTTCGGCGCGGCCCAGTTCAATCAGATCGTTGTAGTCGTGCGCGTCCTTGTTCGCGAGTCCTCGCTGGTAGTGCTCGTACAAGCCCCAGGCGGGTTCTTTCTGGCTCGCGGTGAGCGGCAGGATCCGGCCCCGGCGGGCGACCGCGAGGTAGCCGTCGAACGTCGTGATCCCGCGGCCCTTGATCACCCGGTCCAGTTCCGGGGCCAGCCGGTCGAAGGACGTCTTGATCACCGGCGGCAGCGAGCGGACATAGGTGGTGTACAGCAGTGGACCGGTGCTGATCCGGGCCAGATGCCTGAGCCGGTGCAGGGCGACGACGGTCTTGCCGGTGCCCGCCGGACCACTGATCCGCGCGGGACCCGAGTAGTCACGTTTGACGATCGCGTTCTGCTGCGGATGCAGGAAAGTGAGCCAGGAATCGAACGGCCGTCGCTGAGCCGCGCCGAGCTGGTCTTCGATCAGTTCGCCGGCGTCCAGCAGTCCCGCCGAGTCCGGGGCACGATCCGGCTGCTGGACGGCCAGCGGACGGTATCCGCGCAGCCGTCGTTCCGCCTGCTCCGCGATGAGCGCGACCAGCCGCTTGTCGAGGTGGAGCGCGTCGCGCCGGAAGATCCGGTCGAGGCTGGCTTCGGTGATCGACCAGTAGACGCCGTCCTGGCGGGGATTGCCCGCGCCCGAGCCGATCACCACGAGATGGATCGCGCTCTCGGCCAAGGAACGGCCCTGCGGACCGGGTATCCCAGCGAAGCGTTCCTTCGCGTGGCGCAAGACCTGGTTCGCGGTCTCGCCGTCCGGGCCCCTGTCGGTGATCAGGAGCGCGAGGACGCCGGTGCGCCCGATCAGGAACGCGTCCGCGCTCCGGCCGTCGTCCGACGGCAGCGCTGTTTTGACCAGGAGCCGCCAGCCCACGCCGGTCCGGCTGAGCAGGGCGGTGAGGACATTGCGGTGCAGCGAGTCCAGGCCGTCGAAGGCGTTCTCGAGCAGCTGCCTCGCTTGGGTTTCGAGCCGCCTTCTGGCGTGTTCGCTCCTGCTCACGGTGGTCCGTTCCGTCGGTGGCGGGATCTAAGGTGCGGGAAACTCGACGGCGACTTCGACGGCGGTCTCCAACGTCGCTTCGCTCGGTCGTCCGGAGGCGGGTGCGGACTCGGCGATCACGAGCAGTTTCTTGGCCAGGCGGGAGTCGTAGTTCTTGCCGGTGAACGAGTTCCGTGGCGCACTTCACCGTAGAGCGCGACATTGCCGGTGCCGTCCTTGTCGATGAGCCTTTTGAGCTCGCCGGCCTCGCTCGCTTTCGGCATCTTCACCCACGCGACGGATACGGCGATGGTGTTCCCGGCTCCGTCGTCGACGGTGACGATCATGCGATCGAGATCGACGCAGGGATGACGCAGGAAGAACCGCTGGACTTCACCGAAGGAATGCGGTCCGCAGTTCAATTCCCGATTCGCGTTTTTCCTGAGCTGGCGCCAGCCCAGACGTTGCCATGTCTCGGAATGGTGGCCCTTCTGCGCGGATTTCTTACTGGAGCTCTTGCCTTTGAGAGCTTGACCCGCGGCGGAATCCAGGGAGGCGGCGCCGCCTCCACCGAGCCCGCTCGTCGCGGCCATGACCACTCCCACCGTGGCCACCGCGCCCGCCCCGAACTTGTACTTGACCCAACGACCGTCCGGTCCACGTGGCTGATTCACCATGATGCGTTCCGTCCCCTCCCAAGTCCGGAACGGAAGATCTTGCTCCGGGCGAGGAGAAGGGAACGAGAGCTTCCGTGCGAATACGCCCGAATGGCGCAGTCGATCTTCGATTTTTCGCCGGTACTGAACAGTTCCGAGCGGAACGATGTTGCCAACCCAGCGCGACTGCCCGCGGGGAGGGAATGGCGAACCGTCCCCCTGTTCGATGGATCAACAGCGGTGCCGAGGTGATCGGGAGTTGGTTTGTCCCGCGCTCCCGTAACCGTTCCTGCGCCGGTGCTGTCCCGCCTGCAGGCACGCCGAGGGGCCCGTCGCCGTGTTGGCTGGCGGGCTCCTCGGGTCATGCGGGGGTTCAGGCGCGTTGGAGGGTGTTGCGCCGGATCCGTTGTAGCGGATCCAAGTACTGGGGCGGGATGAACTCCGGTAGCCCGTCGGCTGCCATGCGGACTTGCCAGTCGCCGTGGTGGATCAGCCGGTGATGAAAACCGCAGAGCAGGGTCAGATTCCGGAGATCTGTGGGTCCGCCGTCTGCCCAGTGATGAATATGGGGGACGTGACAGTTCTCGGGTCGTCGATGACACCCCGGGAGCGCACAACCCCGATCCCGAATATTCAACGCTCGCCGCTGGCCGGGGGTGACAAATCGTCTCAGTCGTCCCACGTCCAGCGGCTCACCGGGCGCGTTCATCACCACGGGAAGCATGAGGCAGTCGCAGGCGGCCATCCGTGCCTCGCGGGCGGTCATGGTGCCGACGAAGTCGAGGCAGGCTTTCCCGATCCCGGACTTGAGCTCTTCCAGGCCGATGGTGACGTGCACCAGGGTTCGGTAGCCGCTGGTGCCGGGCTGGTCCGGGCACGCGATCGCCAGATCGAGCAGCTCGGCCCACGCATCACCCTGACGCTCAGCCTTGGACCGCGGATCCGCCTGCCCGAACTCGTCGGTCGGGCGGGGCTTCGCGTAG
>NZ_JBHRWK010000163.1:15078-16400 GCF_042647925.1 Amycolatopsis speibonae | reverse complement strand
TGACGAGACGATGTGTCCTGAGTCACTCGATGTCCCTTCCGACCGCCAAACCAGCGAGTCGATCTTGGTACACCTCTGGCTTACACGGTTGCCGTGACACGCCCTGCGCGACGCCGCCGTCATCGAGAACACCAGAGCGGAGGCCGTCAGCACGGCCAGCCCCATCATGCGCACGAGCTTCATCAGACGCGCTCCTCACCGGTTTTCGATCGATCTCCGACGATAGGAGCGCCCACCGCCGTCGTATCCCTCCGAAGGTCTTGGGCTTTTAACCGTTTTGCGAGGGCACGCGGAGTTCCCGCACCGACGTCGTGACCTCGTCCAGCACGTGCGGGATCGGCGCGACCCCGAGACCGGGGCCCGTCGGCACGGGCAGGTTCCCGTCCCGCAGGACGAACGGTTCGGTGATGTCGGTTTCGTAGTACCGGTCCGAAGCTGAGACGTCGCCGGGGAGGGTGAAGTTCGGCAGGGCGGCGAGCGCGAGGTTGCCTGCCCGCCCCAGTCCGGTCTCCAGCATCCCGCCGCACCACACGGGAACGCCGGACGCGGCGCAGACGTCGTGGATGCGGCGGGCTTCGAGGTAGCCGCCGACGCGGCCGGGTTTGACGTTGACGATCCGGCACGCGCCGAGCGCGATGGCGTCGGCGGCGGAACGGGCCGACACCACGGATTCGTCGAGGCAGATCGGCGTGCGAAGGCTCCGGCCGAGAGCAGCGTGACCGAGCAGGTCTTCCTCGTCCAGCGGTTGTTCGATCAGCAGCAGGTCGAAGTCGTCGAGGCGGGCGAGGTGGCGGGTGTCCGCGCGCGTGTAAGCGGCGTTCGCGTCGACCTGCAGAAGCAAGTCGTCACCGAAACGCTCGCGGACCGCCCGCACCGGCGCGAGGTCCCACCCTGGTTCGATCTTGAACTTGATCCGCCGGTAGCCCTGCGCCAGGTAGCCCGCGACAGCAGCTCCGGCAGCAAGTCCATGATGCCCACCGAAACGCCGCTCGGGACGCTGTCGGCGACCGATCCCAGACCGGCCGCGAAGGACAGGCCCTGCTCGCGGAGCTCGGCGTCCAGCACGGCCATCTCCAAGGCTGCCTTCGCCATCCGATGACCTTTGACCCCGGCGAGGAGCGGCGCCACGGTGTGCGCGGTCAGGCTCTCGGCCGCCGGCAGCGGTGGCACCAGATGCCGCTGATCCGCCTGCCCGAACTCGTCGGTCGGGCGCGGTGTCGCATACGCCTCCAGCGCGGCAGCGGTCCGGGGCGCCTGTCTCGTCGTCGAGGAGACCGTTCAGCTTCCAGAACCCGTCCTTGCGGCGCTCCAGGGTGACTTCG
>NZ_JBHRWK010000163.1:0-15068 GCF_042647925.1 Amycolatopsis speibonae | reverse complement strand
GCGCCTGTCTCGTCGTCGAGGAGACCGTTCAGCTTCCAGAACCCGTCCTTGCGGCGCTCCAGGGTGACTTCGCGGCGAGGCTGCTTCGGCTCGGGCTCTTTCGGTTCGTTGCCGTCCGGGTCGAGCCAGCCCATGATCCGCTGCTCGGCATCCGCCACCTGCCGCGGCCCCGCACCACGGGCCAGATCGGCCAGGATCCTCTCCGCACTCTCCCGATCCTCCACAGACGTATCCGATGGGATCTTCCCCAGGATCTCCAGGATCTGGGCGATGCGCTCAGCCCCGATCCCGCCTTCCGCGGCCAGAGCACCCGTGGCGGGCGCGACCGCCGGAATCTCCGTGCCGTCCACAGCACGGGTCGGATTCAGCGCGATCGCCTGATTTACTACCGGCCGCGCCTCACCCCACGACAGCCCCGCCACCTCGGCAAACCACGACACAGTCGAGCCGTACCCGAACAAGTCCTTCACGCCCCGGGACTCCACCTCCGCCAGATACCGCCCCAGCCCGGCCGAGGCGACCCGCACTATCTGCAGGAACTGCCGCACACCATGCGCAAGCTCCAGCCTGCCGGCGCGCCACAGCTCCTGCGGCAACTCGGGAAGAACAGTCTCGGACACCCCTCCATAATACACACAACAGTCGAACATGTGTTCGTAATTTTAAGTAACATCGAAACGGGAGCATCGACACCCAAAGAGTGATTTCACCAGAACGAAGCCACTACCCAGCGCGACACCAAAGACCATTGAGTAAGCGCTTATCGACAACACCGAAACTCAGGGAATCTCCCCGATGCGCCCGCCCGAACAGCAGCGAAGGTGCAACCAGGGAACAAAGATCCACACAAGAAGGAGGCCAGTACGCAGTGACCTCGCCGGCCAAACAGCTCGAATCCGCTTTCGCCACGACCCTGGAGGAAAAGCCGCCCAAGGCTACACGGAGAACCTGTCGCCCACCCGAGGATGGCACCCAGGTGCCAGAGTCGGAGCAACCGCCGATCAAGGAGCGCTTCTCGCCTACAACGACAGCGGAGCCGACGGCATCTACAATCTCGAGAGCGGCCTGAGCACATGGCTGAATCTGCAACCCGGCGGGCACGACCAGGATTTCACGCGGCGCCCGTATTCGGTCTGGCGTTGGCGGCCCGCAGCGAACGGCGACACCGCATGACTACTGGCAGCCTTCGCCGCCTTCGCCGCGGAAACAGCCGCCGATATGGTGAGCCCGCGCAACGCACAGGGACAGTTCACCATCCTCTACGACGGCACGGCGATCAACGCCACAGACCGAACGCGCCTCAGTACCCCACAGCGTGCAACTTGGCGTGAAGCGCAGCAAGCCGAGGAGACTGCTTCGCCGCCTTAGCAGTCACGGCCGCGTCGGCCATGGCACGCGCACCACGCAGGCACGCGGGGGATCCGTTGAAGCCGGTCTTCGCGGTCCCCAACGTGGTGACGATGCGATCGTCGTCCTGAGCGGAACCCGGCGGGACGAGCATGATGTCGTCGGCGCGCACCGTTTCCCCGGACTGGAGCCGAAGCAGGAGGTCGACGTGGAAGATCTGGACAAGATCGCTCTCGACCATCAGCGCCGGTCCCACCGAGACGGCGAAACGATCCTTGCGTTTGCCTTCGACCTCGAACATCTTGTCCTGCCCGAAAACCTGGCCGACGACCTTCCGATCGGTCGGGATCAGGATGTCGAACTCGGCGGTGGCGCTGAGCGGGCCGCCACCGCAGGCACGCAGCGCGTAGACGGCCCGCACCTCGACGTCGACCCGGGTGATCAACGCCGACTGGTCGTGAAGGTTCTCCACGGCGACGTCCACCGCAGCGGCGCTGATCGAGGCATCGGACGCCGGATCGTCCTCGCTTTCCGACACTTTCATCGGGATCTTGTCGAGGGAAGTCGCTTCGTACGAGACGATTCGCAGCTTCGAGGTGAGCGAGACGTCGAGCGCGGCGGAGTCCTGATCGCGGGCCGCTGTCGCGAGGAGAACGGAAATCACGCTCGCGGCGACACCGAGGACGCTGAAGATCGTCACGAACAGCGGCGAGACATACCATTTGGGCGGAGGCGCCGATCTTGCCCTGCGCCTGCTTTTCCGTGACATCACCCGGTGTCCCCTTCGTCAGCTGACCGCTCCGCACAGGAGTCGTCGCGACTTCTCAGGTGTTACAAGGCTTCCGTTGTCACGGCACGACGTCCGGATCGGCCCGGTCTTCGGCCAGTTGTTCGGGCAGAGCGAAGCCCCCATGATGATCTCCACCCTCTCCCCCGCCGAGCATGTCCATCCCGATGGATCGCTCGCCCTCGAAAGGTTCACCTCGGCGGGCAGGCCCACCCCGCTCACCCAGGTCGCGATCATACATCGTCGACCGTGCCAAGGACATGATCATCACCGGCGGCTTCAACGTCTATTCGGCCGAGGTCGAGCAGGCTCTCATGGCCCACGAGGCGGTGCGGGACTGCGCCGTGATCGGCCTGCCGCACGAGAAATGGGGCGAGCAGATCACCGCCGTCGTCCCAACTCCATTCGGGCAGGACAGCGCCTGCCGACGAACTCCGCGCCGCGGTCAAGGAGCGGCTGGGCAGCATCAAGACACCCAAGGAGATCCTGATCTGGCCGGATCTCCCCCGGTCCAAGATCGGCAAGGTGCTCAAGACCGAGATCCGGAAAGCCTTGCTGGACAACGGCTAGCGGCGCGCGAGTTCCTCCGCGGTCGGCAACGGCCACTCGTAGCGCTCCTTGGCGATGCGGAGGTGCACCCACGTTTCCGCGGTCACCACGTCGGACCGGCCGCTGATCTCCTCGAGCGTCCGGTCGAGGTCGCGGGCGGACTGCGCCGCGATGGTGGCGACGACGTCGAACCGGCCGATGGTCCTGGCGAGGAACTCGGTGTCGTCGCGCGCGGCGAGCGCCGCGGTCACGGCGTCCCCGGCGCCCCGCACGTTCAGGCCGATCCCGCAGACCAGGCCGGCGTCGGGGCGGGCGCGGCTGAGCACCGGCGCGATCCGGATGACGTCGTGCTCCACGAGATACCGCACGCGAGTGCGGGTGGCCGAGGGAGACAGCCCGACGTGTTCGGCGGTCCGCGCGAAACTCTCCCGCCCGTCGGCCTGCAGCCGCAGCATGATCGCGAGGTCGCGATCGTCCAGCCGCAACCAGGGCGGCAGCGGACGGCCGGGCATGAACAGGCCCTTGACGACGTCCACGTAGACGAGCGTGTTGACCTGTTCCACCTCCGGCAGGCCGCGGATGTCCGCGACCGTGCGGTAGAGCTCCGGGGAATCGGGCAGGCGCAGTTCGGCGACGGTCTGGTACTCCCCGCTCACCGCGGAAACGAACGCCGCGGCGGGCAGTGCCGCGATGGCGTCCGTCGTCGCCTGAGACCGGCCCGAGGTACGGATCGCGAGATGCGCGTACGCGGTGAGGCCGAGGAACTCGGGATGGACCGCGGCGACAACGTTGAGCGAACCGTCGGCCTTCAGCTGCTCCAGCCGGGCCGACACGGCCGAGCGTGACGCACCGGTCCGCTTGGCCAGATCGGCCACGCTAATCCGGCCGTCCGCGCGCAAAGCCGCGACCAACGCGTCATCCACGGCGGTTCTCCTCTGCTGAGTTTCCGACGGCGAGCGGAACCATATCACCGGCCGAATGGCGCTCTGTACAGCAGAGATAAAGCGTTATGCGCCCGATCTCTCACATATCGATCGTACGAACCGTAGCTCCACGAATGATCTGATTGCGCTCGGTGGTCTTCCTCGCTTACCTTCGCCCCACTTCACCGCCGAATCCCAGGAGTCCGCGCGATGCGCCAGTTGCCCCTCGATCGTTCAATCCTCGACGCGACCGCGACGATCCTGCATCCGGAAGAGCTGGTGACGGTCGACGACGCCACCGAAGGCGCCGCCGCGGTGCTCGTGTTCGGCGAGGAGATCGCCGCGGTCGGCTCGGTGGACGAGTGCCGTGCCCGCGCGGCCGCCCTAGGCCGTCCGGATCCGGAGGTGCGGCGGCTGCCGGGCACACTCCTGCCCGGCTTCGTCGATCCACACGCGCATCCCCTGATGTACGGGCAGATGATGACCTGGGTGGACTGCGGTCCCGAGCGGGCTTCGACCATCCCCGCCATCGTCGCGCTGCTGCGCGAAGCGGCCGAGAACACTCCGGACGGCAGGCCCGTCCGAGGTTACGGCTACGAGCACCGCAACCTCGCCGAGAAACGTCATCCTCGCTCCGGAGAGCTCGACGCGGTCGCCGAAGACCGCGAGGTCTACCTCATGAACGCCAGCGGGCACGGCGGCGTGGTCAACAGCTTCACGTTGCGGCGCAACGGCGTCACCCGCGACACCCCGGATCCCGACGGCGGGGTGTTCTTCCGGGACGAGTACGGCGAACTCACCGGGGAGCTCTCGGACGCGGCGTGCAACATCCTCACCGGGGTCACCGGCGTGAAGGTCGGCCGGCACGGGCCGAACTTCCACCTCGAAGACGAGCCGGAGGAGCACGCGCGGCAGCTGGCCGCCGCGCAGGAGAAGTTCCTCGCCGCCGGGGTGACCGCGATCGGCGATGCCCAGGTCACACGCCGCGAGTTCGACATGTACCTGCGGCTCGACGAAGCCGGGCTGCTCAAGACGCGCGTGCACATGTACCTGCTGTCGCACCTGCTCGACCAGACCGTGGAAATGGGACTGCACGGCGCTTTCGGCACCGCCCGCCTCGCGTTCGCGGGGATCAAGTTCTACGCCGACGGCACGCTCGGCGGGTGGACCGCGTACTTCCCGGACGGCTACGTCGGCGACCCGTGCCGCACCGGGCAGCTCTACCACGACCCCAAGAACTACTCCGCGCTCATCGACAAGGCGCACGAGGCCGGGCTCCAGACCGCGACCCACGCCCAGTCCCCCGACGCGATCGCCATGGTGCTCGACGCCATCGAAGACGCGCAGCGGCGCACTCCCCGGCCTGACGCCCGTCACCGCATCGAACACTGTGGACTGCCGTCCCCTGAACAGATCGAGCGGATGGCCGCGCTCGGCGTCCACCCGGTCAACCAGCCCCAGCACTACTTCAACTGGGGCGAAGGTGTCACCGACGCCGTCGGCACCCCCGGCGAGCGGTTCAACCCCCTCGGCGAGTTCCAGGCGGCGGGCGTGCCGGTCACGCTCAGCTCGGACGCCCCGGTCGCGGAGCCGAACCCGCTCGAAGCCATCCAGACCGCGGTGACCAGGACGACCCGGCGCGGCCACCGGCTCGGCGGTGACGACCTGCTGATCGACGTCCGGTCGGCCGTCGCCGCCCACACGATCGCCGGCGCGCGGGTGCTCGGCCGTGAGCGCGACCTGGGCTCGATCACCCCCGGCAAACGCGCCGATTTCGTGCTGCTCGGCGAGAATCCCCTCACCTGCGATCCCGCCGGGATCGCGGGCATCGAGGTGCTGGAAACCTGGATCGACGGCGAGGTGGCCCGATGACTCACGACACCCGATCGCTCCATCGAGCCCGCCGCGCTGGGCTCGCGGCCTTCGTCGGCACCACGATCGAGTGGTACGACTTCTACGTCTACGCCACGGCCGCGAGCCTGGTCTTCGGTACCGTGTTCTTCCCCGAAACCGGCGACAGGCTGACAGGGGTCGCGGCGGCCTTCGCCACGTACGCGGTCGGGTTCTTCGCCCGGCCTCTCGGCGGCATCGTGTTCGGGCACATCGGCGACCGCGTCGGCCGCAAGACCGCGCTCGTGGTGACCCTGACCATGATGGGGGCGGCGACCTTCCTGGTCGGCTGCCTGCCCGGCTACGCCCAGATCGGCACGTGGGCGCCGATCCTGCTCGTGGTGCTCAGGTTCGTCCAAGGGCTGGCCGTCGGCGGTGAGTGGGGCGGCGCCGTGCTCATGGCCGTCGAACACGCGCCACCGGGCAAGAAGACCTTCTACGGCGCCTTCGCGCAGGCGGGAAACCCGGCGGGCGCGTTGCTGGCCACCGGCCTGTTCAGCCTCCTGAGCACCGGTGGCACCGAATGGCTCAGCACGGTGGGCTGGCGGATCCCCTTCTTCGCGTCCGTGCTGCTCATCGGCGTCGGGCTCATCGTGCGCCTGAAGGTCGAAGAGTCACCGGTCTTCGAGGAGAGCGCCGAAGAGACCGGCGTCCCCCTCCTGTACGCGGTCCGGACGAACTGGAAGCCGATCCTGCTGGGCATATGCGTGCTGCCCGTCGCTGTCGGCGGCTACTACCTCGTCACCACTTTCGCGACGGCGTACGCGACCGATCCGGCCGTCGGTGTCTCCGAATCGCTCGTGCTCAACGCGCTCACCATCGCCGCCTTCGTGGAACTGGCTGTGAGCTTCGGCGCGGCCTGGCTCGGCGATCGCTTCGGCCGGGTGCGGGTGGTCGTCATCGGACTGGTCGGCGTCGCCTTGCTCGCGGCACCGCAGTTCCTGGTGCTTTCCACCAAGAACGCGGCGCTGATCATCGCGGCGTTCGTGGCGATGCGCCTGGCGATGACGGCGACCTACAGCCCGATCGCCGCCGTCCTGTCGCAGATGTTCCGCCCGCGGGCGCGGTACACCAGCATCTCGCTGTCCTACCAGCTGGCGGGCGCGCTCTTCGGCGGTCTCTCGCCGCTGGCGTCGACGCTGCTGTTCCAGGCGACCGGCAGCGTCTGGCCGGCGATCGGCCTACTGATCGGCATGTGCGTGCTCAGCATCGTCTGTGTGCTGGCCGCGCCGCAGCACACAGACGACATCTAGCGGATACGGAGGCGCCGCATGAGTTTCAGCCCGGAGAGCATCCCCTCGACGTACTTCTCGTAGGTCTGGCCGCCGCGGGGACCCATGACCTGCTTCTTGAGCACCGCCACGTTCTTGACGTCGGTGTACTTGAGCAGGCCCTGGTCCCCGTGGCGGGCACCGACGCCCGAGTTCTTGACGCCGCCGGACGGCGTCCCCTTGGCGGCGTACGCGGTGGCCAGGATGTCGTTGATGTTGACGTTGCCGGACTCGATCCGCGCAGCCACGGCCCGCGCGGCGTCGACGTCACCGCCCCAGACCGAGGCGTTGAGGCCGTACTCGGTGTCGTTGGCCAGCGCGACGGCCTCGTCGACCGTGGCGTACTTGTGCAGTGCGACAACGGGTCCGAAGGTTTCGGTGACCCCGCAGAGCATGTCCTTCGTGACGCCTTCGAGGATCGTCGGTTCGAAGAACGCCGGGCCGAGGTCGGGCCGGGGTTTCCCTCCACAAAGGACTGTGGCGCCCTCCGCGACGGCGTCCTCGACGTGCGACTTGACGCGGCTCATGTGGTCGACCGAGACCAGAGAGCCCATGTCCGGGCCGAAGTCGTAGGCGGCACGGACGTCGAGCGCCTTGGTCTTGGCCACATACGCGTTCTTGAACTCGTCGTAGCGGGATTCCGGCAGGTAGATCCGCTCGATGTGCATGCAGATCTGCCCGGTGTTGCCGAAGGCGCCGAAGATCGCGCCGTGCACGGCCTCGGCCAGATCGGCGTCTTCGAGCACGATCATCGGGTTCTTGCCGCCGAGTTCGAGGCAGCAGCCGATGAGGTTGCGGCCCGCCCGTTCGCCGATCACCCGGCCGGTCGCGGTGGAGCCGGTGAACATCACGTAGTTCGCCTGGTCGATGAGTGTGGGGCCGACGTCCGGACCCTCGCCGCACACGACCTGGAACAGTCCCTTCGGCAGCCCGGCCTGCTCCAGCAGTTCGACGCCGTAGAGCGGCGAGAGCGCCGTCTTGTTGTCGGGCTTCAGCACGACCGCGTTCCCGGCCATCAGCGCCGGGATGGCGTCGGAAATGCCGGTGGCGAACGGGAAGTTCCACGGCGCGATGATGCCGACGACGCCCTTGGGCTGCCGGATCTCGGTCGATGTCGTCAGGAACGGGACCGGTCCCCCGCGTTTGGTCGGTGCCAGCAGTTTCGCGGCCCGCGTGAGGTAATGGCTCATCACCATCGCCGGGTCGCAGGTCTCCTCGATGGCCATCCGGCGGTTCTTGCCGCTCTCGGCCTGGATGAGGTCGGTGACGATCGGCGCGTTGTCGACGAAGAGCGTGTGCGCCCGCTTGAACACCTCCAGCCGCCTCTTGAGCGGCGTGGCGGCCCACTTCGCTTGCGCGGCGCGTGCCGCGGTGAACGCCTGCTCGATGTCGGCGGGGGTCGACTGGGGCAGCTCGACGAGCACTCCGCCGGTGTAGACCTCGGTGAGCTTCCAGGTCGCGCCGGTTGAGCCCGGCACCCGGGCGACGAGGCGTCGCAGGAACGCGTCGGTCACCGACGCCGGACGGGTGAGCGCGAGCGGTGTGACGGTCATGGCTCTCTTTCCGTCAGTTGTCCGAGAGAACGAGCTGCGCGCCCATCTCGCCGATCATGATGGCGGGCGCGTTGGTGTTGCCGCCGGTGATCGACGGCATGATCGAGGCGTCGCACACCCGCAGTCCTTCGACGCCGCGGACCTTGAGGTCGGGACCGACGACAGCGAGTTCGTCGACACCCATCCGGCAAGTGCCGACACCGTGGTAGACCGAGGTCGCGCGGTTCAGGATCGCGTCGCGCAGGTCCTGGCCCTGGAGTGCCTTGCCCGGGTGGAGCTCTTCCTTGATCGAGCCGTTGAACGCCTTCGACGCGAAGATCTCGCGGACCATCTCCGAACCCTCGCCGAGCACCTCGAGATCGCCGGGGTCGGACAGGTACTGGAAGTCGATGAGCGGCGCCGCCGTGGGATCGGCCGAAGCGAGGCGCAGCGTGCCGCGGCTCCTCGGGTAGATCAACGTGGTCAGCACGGTGAGCGCGGGCCGCTTGTCGACGTCGTGCCGGATCGGCGCGTCCTGGTTGGGCGTCACGTACGCCCACGGCAGGAGGTGCAACTGGAGATCCGGGACGGCGGCGGCCTGGGAGGTCTTGAGGAACGCCACAGCCTCGAAGACCGAGTTCGCCAGGAAGGTCGTGCCCGGCCGCATCAGCTCCTTGACCAGGCCGCTCGCGAAGTACGGCGGCGTGCCCTTGTTCTTGCTCGACGACGCGCGGAAGGTCAGCGCGTGGAACATGTGGTCGTGCAGGTTGTCGCCGACCGGCAGGTCCGCGACAACGTCGATGCCGTGTTCCTTCAGGTGTTCGGCGTGGCCGATCCCGGACAGCATCAGCAGTTGCGCGGAACCGACGAAGCCCGCCGAGAGGATGACCTCCTTGCCCGCGCGCAGGGTGCGCCGGCTTCCGTCCGCGTCGACGACTTCGACGCCGACGGCGCGGCCGTTCTCGATGAGGACCTTCTTCGCCAGCACCCCGGACTGGACCTGCAGCGTGGCGGGCGCGAGATCGTGGATGTAGCCACGCGAGGCGCTGTAGCGCAGGCCGTCGGCGGCGTTCTGCTGCATCCGGCTGACGCCCTCTTGGGACTCGGCGTTGTAGTCGTCGAGGATTTCGCAGCCGATCGCGTCGGCGGTCGCCTGGACGAACTGCAGCGTGCCTTCCTGCGGGATCTTGTTGCGGGTGATCCGGATCGGGCCGCCCGCGCCGCGGAACTCGCTCTCGCCGTCCTCGAAGTCCTCCATCCGCTTGTACGCGGCGTTGACGCTGTCGGCGTCCCAGCCCTTGTTGCCCTCGGCGGCCCAGGAGTCGAAGTTGGCGCGGTTGCCGCGCACGTAGACCATGCCGTTGATGGAGCTGGAACCGCCGACCACCTTGCCGCGCGGCACCGGCATCCGGCGATCGAGAACATGTTTCTGCGGCACCGAGTAGTAGCCCCAGTCGAACGGTTTCTTGAGCTGGGGCACCGCGTGCATCGGGCCGACCAGCCCCGGCTTCCTGACGAGCATCTTCTCGTCGCTCTTACCCGCTTCGAGCACGATCACGCTGGCACCGGACTCCGCCAGCCTGCCCGCGATCGCCGCACCCGAGCTGCCCGACCCGACGACCACGTAGTCGGCCTCGTCGCCGCGCGCAGCCCTGTTCGCCATTTCCGCTCCTCGGTCCGCCCGCCGTGCAGAACTATAACCTGTTCTAGTTCTGCCACCGTATAGCGAGACGGCCCGGTTACGCAATGGCGCTTCTCGTCGCCCGCGCCCACCACTTAGTCACATAGTGAGAAACTTGACCCAATCCGATTATTCGAGCCGGGCGCCAGAAGATCACAGTCTGCGGAATCCGTAGCAGCGACAGTCCTGAACAGGAGTTTCCGAGGCCACGCACACGTACGGTAGTTTTGCCTGTTGCCAGCGTGATCACACGCCCGTAAAGTGATTAATCGCAAACGCTTCGACAGGGAGGGTCGACGTATGCGGGGGGTCGTATTACTGGCATTGGCGGGCACCGCCGTCGCTTTCGTCGTGCTGACGCTGGACGACTGGGCCTTGCTCATCGGCTTCGGCGCCTGCGCCGCCGTGGCGGTGGCGTGCCTCGTAGGGCAGTTCTCCGCTCGCCGCTGGTCCGGCGGCGGTGGTGGCGGGAGTGGTGGGGCGGCGCACAAGAACCTGCTGACGCTCGTCGCGGAGATCGTGGGCATCATCGGGTTCCTGATCACCCTCATGATGCTGATGAAATGACCCCGGACGCACCGAAAGTGTGCCCGTTCAGCGGTTCTTCTCAGCCCGTACCAGGCCGCCGCCGATGATCAAGCGCTGGATCTCGCTGGTCCCTTCGTACAGCCGCATGAGCCGGACGTCGCGATAGATGCGTTCGACCGCGACCTCGCGGAGGTAGCCGCTGCCGCCGTGGACCTGCACTGCGAGGTCCGCGGTCTTGCCTGCCATCTCGGTGCAGAACAGCTTCGCCGCCGACGGCGCTATCCGGCGGTCCTCCCCCGTCACGTACAGCCGCGCCGCCTCCCGTGCCAGCGCCCGGCCTGCCAGCACTCCGGTCTGCTGGTCGGCGAGCATCGCCTGCACCAGCTGGAAATCCCCGATCGGCGTCCCACCCTGGGTCGCGATGGCGGCGTAAGCAACCGACTCATCGAGCGCCCGCTGCGCGGCCCCGACAGCCAGGCCGGCCATGTGGATCCGGCCGCGGGCCAGCGAGGTCATCGCGGCCTTGTATCCGACGTCGCCGTCTCCGCCCACCAAAGCCTCCGGGCCGACACGGACTTGCGAGAAGGTGACATCCGCGGTGCGCGAACCCTCTTGCCCCATCTTCGCGTCCTTCGCGCCGACCTGGATCCCCGGCGAACCGGCGGGCACGAGGAACACCGCGATCCCCGTCCCGGACTCGGACGCGGGCCGGACACGGGCGAACACCACGAACAACCCGGCCTCGGTGGCGTTGGTGATGAACTGCTTGCCGCCGTCGATGATCCAGCCGTCGCCGTCCGGTTTCGCGGTGGTCCGCAGTCCGGCGGGGTCGGAGCCCGCACCGGGCTCGGTGAGCGCGAAGGACGCCACGACCTCGCCGGATGCGATGCCGGGCAGCCATCGGGCTCGTTGTTCCTCGGTGCCGAACCCGACCAGGACCTGCCCGGCGATGCCGTTGTTCGTGCCGAACATCGACCGCAGCGACAAGGACGTGTAGCCCAGCGCCATCGCCACCTCGACGTCCTGGACCAGGTCGAGACCGAGACCGCCCCATTCCTGCGGAATCGCGTACCCGAACAGTCCCATCTCCGCGGCCTGCGCCCGGAGATCGGCGGGGATGGCGTCCGTGTTCATGATCTCGAGCTCACGAGGCATCACCCGGGTGCGCACGAAGTCGTCAATCTGGCCGAGAACGTCCGCGAAGACGTCGTCGGGGACGTCGGGGTTGCCGGTGTACATGCCCCTCACTATCGATCACCCATCGGGATCGGTCCACCCACGATCAGGTCCACCACCGGCACCGGCGGGTGGACGTGGCCGTGAGGCCTACCGGAATGTCGATCATCGTCCTAACGTCGGAGAATCCCGGCTCTGAAAGGACGCATACCGATGCGCAGACGTAGTGCTTTCCTCGCTGTCGCCAGTGTTTTCGCCCTGTTCTTCACGATTCCGGCGACGGCCTCCGCCGCCGAGGGCGAGTTCACCTACCGCTACTACGACGAGCACGAAGAGATCCAGATCGGTACCCTGGTCGATCCGCCCAGCGGCGAATGCATCGAGATCCCCGAAATAGCCGACTGGGACGTCGACGCGTTCCGCCCGCGCAACGACACCGACTCGACGGCGGTGGTGTTCACGGACGACGACTGCGCGAGCGAGTCCTTCTTCTCGCTCCGCCCCAACGGTGGTCGCGGCTCGGACCGACTCCTGCTGCGCTCGGTACTCTTCAGCTAGCCCCGGCGAGGATGGTCAGCCCGTAGGCCGACAGGACCCTGTTGACCGGCAGGAAGTACGTGGTGCCGCCGGTGGAACAGTTCCCGCTGCCGCCGACCAGCACCCCCTGCGCCTGCGTTCCGCTGACGAACGGCCCGCCGTTGTCACCGGGCTCGGCGCAGACCGAGGTCCGGGTCAGCCCGGTCAGCGTTCCGCCGGGGAAGGTGATCGTCTGGTTCTTCGCCTGAATGACCCCGCAATGCCAGCCCGTGGTCGAGCCGTACCTGCACACCGACGCGCCGACCGCGGCCTCGGCCGAACCGGTGATCGTCACCCGGCTGTCCGTGGGAGGAATGGATCCCACCAGCCGCCAGTCGGTCGTGTTGGTCACCCGGACGACAATCGCCCCGGTCGGCGGAACCTGGGCCGCCGCGACCACCCCGACGACGCGTCCCGCGCTGCGGACGGTGTCGCCAGGCCGGCCGCAGGCGGAACTGGCGATCAGGTAGCCGACATTCCCCGCGACAGCGGCGAATCCGGCCGTGCATCGGGACGAAGCGCCATTCTGCAGGACGCTCCCGCCGCCGAGCGGGGCGGGAGCGTCCGCTTGGGCGAGGGACGGCAAGGCCAGGCAGAAGCTCAGGACCAGACCGAGCAGACAGCGGGATCGGGGCAGCCTCATGGGACCCTCCGAAGGCCGGGGATACGTCGATTCTAGCCGCCCCTCCCAGCCCTCAGCGCCAGCCGAGCTCCGGCGCCACATGCGTGAGGATGCTTTCCAGCACGTGAGCGTTGTACTCGACACCGAGCTGGTTCGGGATGGTCAGCAACACGGTGTCCGCGGCCTGGATCGCCTCGTCCGCCTTGAGTTCCCGCACCAGCTCGTCCGGCTCGGCGGCATACGACCGCCCGAAGATCGCCCTGGTCGTCTCGTCGATCATGCCGACCTGGTCCCGCGAGTCGCGATCGCGTCCGAAGTAGGCCCGGTCGAGGTCGTTGGTCAACGCGAAGATGCTGCGGCTGACCGATACCCGCGGCTCACGCGAGTGACCGGCCTCCTTCCAGGCTTCGCGGTAGGCCTCGATCTGCTTGCGCTGCTGGACATGCAGCGGCTCCCCCGTCTCGTCGTCCTTGAGCGTGGAACTCTGCAGGTTCATGCCCTGCTCCGCTGCCCACACGGCGGTCGCGTTCGAACTGGAACCCCACCAAATGCGGTCGCGGAGCCCCTCGGAGTACGGCTCGAGCCGGAGCAGTCCCGGCGGGTTGGCGAACATCGGACGCGGGTTCGGCTGCGCGAAGCCCTCCCCGTCGAGCAGCTTGAGGAAGACCTCGACGCGCTGCCGGGCCATGTCCGCGGCCGTCTGCCCCTCCGCGGGTCCGTAGCCGAAGTAACGCCAGCCGTCGATCACCTGCTCCGGGGATCCCCGGCTGACGCCGAGCTGGAGCCTGCCACCGGAGATGAGGTCAGCGGCGCCGGCGTCCTCGGCCATGTACATCGGGTTCTCGTAACGCATGTCGATCACGCCGGTGCCGATCTCGATCTTCGACGTCCGGGCCCCGATCGCCGACAGCAACGGGAACGGACTACCCGCCTGCCGCGCGAAGTGATGCACACGGAAGTACGCGCCGTCCACACCGAACTCCTCGGCCGCGACGGCCAGGTCGATCGACTGATGCAGGAAGTCGGCGGCGGACCGGGTCTCGGAGTGCGCACTCGCCGACCAGTGGCCGAACGAGAGGAAACCAATCTTCTTCACGCCCTTGTAAGCGCCCGATGACCGGGTTTGATTCCCCCGCCGATCGACGTCGCTCACCCTCTGACAGCCCTCGCGCAGCCTAGCTTCAGTCACCTTGTGTCACCAGTTGTAACGTTATGCTTTTTCGGCTCTCGACCTGCGGACTTGCACGCGGCGTTCGCCCAACTGGAGGCTCGGAAGATGCCTGACGGTAACCGAACATCATCTCAATGTGCGTCTCCGTGACGATACGCACCCCCCTGATTCAGGCCCCCCGGGCGACGTATACTCTCTTCCTATCAGCAAGTCCGAGTGGCGGAATGGCAGACGCGCTAGCTTGAGGTGCTAGTGTCCTTAACGGACGTGGGGGTTCAAGTCCCCCCTCGGACACATATTCATGGTAGATCTCCCACAGCACAGAGTAATCGGCCCGCTTCGGCGGGTCTTTCTTGCGTTCCCGGTACGACCTGGTCGTCTAGACTGATCATGGTCGCACTCTCCCCGCGTACGGCAGTCCG
The DNA here is from genome assembly GCF_042647925.1 of Amycolatopsis speibonae. NCBI lineage: Bacteria > Bacillati > Actinomycetota > Actinomycetes > Pseudonocardiales > Pseudonocardiaceae > Amycolatopsis > Amycolatopsis speibonae. Next base: position 593 of record NZ_JBHRWK010000163.1, on the reverse strand, counting down.
GGGAGGTGTGTCGTGACCAGTCCGATCTCGCCAGTGTCCTTGCCCGGCACGATCCCCTCCGCCGCGCGGACGCGGCCCTCGTTGTCGGCGCCGGTTCCGCTGGAGCTTCCTTCCCTGCGCACGCTGGGCACCGCCGGCGGGCCGCGGTTGTCGATCGCGGTGCTCGACGCCGGTGGCCGCCTGCAAGACCGGGGCGCGGTCGCGGCCCTGGGCTGGAGCACAGGCGACCGGCTGCTGATCACGCTCGTCCAGACGTCGGTGGTGATCCACCGGCGCGCCGACGGCGTGTTCGTCATGCCCCGCAAGCCCTACGTCTGCCTGCCCGCGACGGTCCGCAGGGCCTGCGGCGTCGCTACGGGAGCCCGCATGCTCCTGGTCGCCGACGCCGAGCACGACACCCTCGTCGTCCACCCCGAATCCGCCGTGCAGGCGCTGCTCCGCATCTTCCACGCCACGCTCGCCACCACCGAGGAGGCATGATGACCACCTCCCCGCACGGGCCGGACGAGCCGCCCAGGACGACCAGCTGGCCACGGAGATCGCCGAGGTCCACACCGAGCATCGTGGCGCGTACGGCCGCCCGCGGGTCACCG
>NZ_JBHRWK010000162.1:0-705 GCF_042647925.1 Amycolatopsis speibonae | reverse complement strand
TGGCGTGGGAACGGGTGTCGGGGAACACCGGAGCACGCAGCGCGGGCGTCGATCGGCGGACTGTCCGCTCGATCATCGAGTCCGCAGAAGGTGCCATCGGGTTACTGGAAGGAATCCGCGCTGATCTGAAGGCACGGACGTTCCGTCCGCTCCCGGTCCGGGAACGACACATCCCCAAAGCAGGCGGGAAAACCCGGAGGCTGGGGATACCGACCGTGACCGATCGGGTCGTTCAAGCCTCGCTGAAGCTGGTCCTGGAACCGATCTTCGAGACCGGTTTCCAGTCCTCCAGCTACGGATTCCGGCCGAAACGCCGGGCCCAGGACGCCATCGAAGAAATCCGTAAGCATGCCCGCGAGGGCTACGAGTGGGTTTTCGAGGGCGACATCACCGCATGTTTCGACGAGATCGACCACACCGCCCTGCTGGGTTTGGTGCGGCGACAAGTCAAGGACAAACGGATCCTGGAACTCATCAAAGCGTTCCTGCGCGCCGGAATCCTCAGCGAGGACAACATCGACCGGGACACCCATTCCGGAACCCCGCAGGGCGGCATTCTGTCACCTCTGCTGGCCAACATCGCCCTCTCCGAACTGGACGACTATTTCCATCAGATCTGGGAGAACCACAAGAACGGCACCAACCGGAAACGACACCGCGAACGCGGAGGTGCGACCTTTCGGTTGACCCGATATGCCGACGACT